>NZ_JBFADP010000052.1:0-62762 GCF_040641415.1 Streptomyces sp. NPDC020875
GGGGGGGGGGGGGCCGCGGGGCGGCCCCCCCGCCGCTCCGGGGCCCCGGCCCGCGCGCTGTCAGGGGTGGAGACTGCCGACGACCTCGGCGGTGGCCGCGACGCCCTCGTGGATGGTCGGGGCCATGCTGGTGCCCGCGACGAAGAAGCCGAGCAGGGCGCAGACGAGTGCGTGGGAGAACTTCAGTCCGCCGCTCCGCAGGAACACCACCGCCAGAACGATCAGAAGCAGCAGTACCGACATCGAGACCACCATCGCCGACTCCTCCACCTTGCCAACTTTTGCGCAAATTGCGGCTTTCGCCGGTCAGTCTGGCGTAGCGGGGGATCCGTTCGGCTCTCCGGCGTGTCCGCCGGACGGGTGGTTGGTGTCCGGGGCCGGTTCAGCCGCCGGTCGGCACCTCGCCCGGCCCGTTGTCCCGGCCATTCTCCCGGGTGCGCGGAAACCGTTCGAGGCCGGGCAGGTCGTCGGTGTTGAGATGGTCGACGCCTGTGTCGGCCAGAACAGTCCACAGGGCGTCGCGGGCCGGGCCGGGTGCGTCGGGGGTGGCCCAGAAGCGGATCCGGCGGCCTTCCCGGTGGGCGGTGTCCACCAGGGCACGGAGCCGGGCGTGTTCGGCCGCCGGGAAGGATGTCCGGCGATCCGGTGCCGGTGCCCGGTGTGGTGCGGCGACCGGGAGTTCGCCGCCCGGCCGGTTGCCCCGCGAGGGGCGGACCGTACGCGGTGCCGGGCGGGGCGGGCGACCGGCCTACGGCTCCGGAGCCGCCGCACCCCGCCCCCGTACTACCGTCAGCCGTCAGCCGTCAGCCGTCAGCCGTCAGCCGTCAGCCGTCAGCCGGGGCACGCTTCCCGGCGGTCGCGCCCGGTGCCACCTCGTCCCAGTGGACGGTCCGGTCGCACCACCGGTCCAGCAGTACCTTGTCGTGCCCTACGGCGAGGAGTCCGGCGCCGGTCTCCCGGCGGTACTCCTCGACGACGGCGACCAGTGCGGCCGTGGTCGACGCGTCCAGCATCGCCGTCATCTCGTCGCAGACCAGCCAGCGGGGCCGGAGCGCCAGCGCGCGGGCCACGCAGGCTCGCTGGAGCTGGCCGTCGCTGACCTCGTGCGGACGGCGGCCCAGCAGATCGCCGGTGAGGCCGACGGCGGCGGAGAGTTCCTCGGTGCGCTGCGCGGCCTCGGCCCGGCGGCCGGTGGCCCGCAGCGGTTCGGCGATCAGCTCGCGCAGGGTGAGCCGGGGGTCGGCGGAGAGCCGGGGTTGCTGGAAGACGACGCCGATCGCGGTCCGCAGGGCGCGCGGCGCGCCGTGCCGCCAGCCGGGGACGGGGGTGCCGTCCACCACGACCCCGCCGGACCAGGGGCGGTGCAGCAGGGCCGCGACGCGGGCGAGGGTGGACTTGCCGCAGCCGCTGGGGCCGAGCAGTCCGACGGACTCGCCGGGGGCCAGGGTGAGGGACGCGTCCCGGACGACCGGCGCGCCCCGTTCGTATCCGGCGGTGACCGAACGGATCTCAAGCACGGCGGGCCTCCTCGGCGGCCGGGACGGCCGGATGGTGGCAGGCGAGCCCGTCGGTGAAGGCGGGCCGGGTGGCGCAGGCGTCGTCGGCCCGGTCGCAGCGTGGGGCGAAGGCGCAGCCCGCGGGGAGGTCGCCCAGTTCGGGCGGGAGTCCGGGGACGGCGGTGAAGGCCCGTTCGGGCAGGGCGTTCAGCAGGCCCCGGGCATACGGGTGCCGGGGGCCGGGTTCGCCGAAGAAGGTCCGGGCCTCGGTGAGTTCGACGATCCGGCCCGCGTACATCACGGCGATCCGGTCCGCGATCCGTTCGGCGGCCGCGAGATCGTGGGTGATCATCAGCAGGGCGCGGCCTTCGTCGGTGTGGCGGCGCAGTTCGTCGGCGGTCCGGTTGACCAGGTCGCGGTCGAGTCCGGTGGTGGGTTCGTCGGCGAGCAGCAGCGGGGCGTCGCCGATCAGGGCGAGGGCGGTGGCGGCGCGCTGGGCGAGGCCGCCGGAGAGTTCGTGCGGGTAGCGGTCGAGGTGGTCGGCGGGGAAGGCGGCGCGCGCGGCGGCGGTGACGGCCTCGGCGCGGGCGGCCTTGCGGGTGGCGCCGGTGAGTTCCCGCAGGGTCTCCTCCAGCTGGGCGCCGACGGTTCTGACGGGGGTCAGATGGGCGGCCGGTGACTGGGGTACGAGGCCGACGAGCCGGCCGCGTACGGTTCGGGCCAGGGTGCGTTCGTCGGCGCCGAGGAGTTCGGTTCCGGCGACGGTCGCGGTTCCGGCGGTCTCGGCGTTGCCGGGCAGCAGTCCGAGCAGGGCGGAGGCGAGGACGGACTTGCCGCAGCCGCTCTCGCCGACGAGGGCCAGGCACTCCCCCGCCGCCAGGTCGAAGTCCGCGCCGGTGACGGCGGCGACATGGCGGCCGCCGCGCATCCGGAACCGTACGGAGAGGTCGCGTACGGCCAGGACCGGCTGCCCGGTCCCGGGGCGGGCCCGGGGTATCCCGGTGGTCACGGACTGCTCGGTCACAGCGTCAGCTCCGATCGGCGGCGGGGGTTGATCCGCTCGCGCCAGGCGCCCGCGAGTCCGGCCACCGCGAGGGTGGGGACGATCAGGAAGAGGCCCGGGAAGAGGGTCGGCCACCAGTCACCGGCCAGCAGGGAGCCGCGGGCCGTCTGGATCAGATTGCCCAGGCTCGCCTGGTGGCTGGGGAGTCCCAGGCCGAGGAAGGAGAGCGCCGATTCGTGCCACATGGCGTGCGGCACCATCAGGACGGCCGCGAGCCCGGCCTGGGGCAGGACCGCGGGGATCAGATGGCGGCTGGTGACCCGCCATCGGGAGGCGCCGCCGGAGATGGCGGCGTCGACGAAGGGGCGGGAGCGGAGCGACAGCACTTCGGAGCGGACGATCCGGGCGGTGGAGAGCCAGTGGGTGATCGCGACGGAGACGATCACCGGCCAGACGCCGGGCCGGAACATGGCGACGACGAAGATGCCGAGCAGCAGATGCGGTACGGACGAGAAGGTGTCGACGAGCCGCATCACCAGCCGGTCGACCCAGCCGCCGAAGGCCGCGGCGGCGGCGCCGACCAGGGTGCCGACGACGGTGGCGACCAGGGCCGCGACCACCCCGACGAGGAGGGAGATCCGCAGGCCGTAGATACAGCGCAGGAGCAGATCGCGGCCGACGTCGTCGGTGCCGAAGGGGTGGGCGAGGGACGGCGGCTGAAGCTTCTGGGAGAGGTCGACGGCCTGTTCGTCGAGCTGGACGACGGGCGGCACGATCAGTACGGCCAGTACGACGGCGGCGACGATCACCGCCGATACGGTGACCCGGACGGTGCGGGTGGTGCGGCGGGCGTGTCCCCCGGACCGCCAGACCAGGTCAGCCATCGAAGCCCACTCTCGGGTCGGCGAGTCCGTACAGCAGATCGGAGAGGAGGTTGCCGAGCAGGACCGCGGCGGTGGCCAGCACGGTGAGCGCGGCCAGGAGCGGGAAGTCGACGGCGGTGGCGGCCTCGACGGTGGCGGCGGCGATCCCGGGCCAGCTGAAGACGGTCTCGACCAGCAGGGCGCCGGTGATCAGTTCGGGTACCCGGGAGCCGATCAGGGTGAGCATCGGCAGCATGCCGGAGCGCAGGGCGTGCTGGAGGAGTACGGTCCGTTCGCCGATGCCGCGGGCGCGGGCGCCGCGCACCGGGTCCTCGTCGAGGGCGTCGCCGACGCCCTCGCGGACGTAGAGGAAGAACCACGGCATCTGGGAGAGGCCGAGGACGGTGGCGGGCAGGACGAGGTGGGTGGCGACCTGGTCGAAGGTGACGGTGTCGCTGCCGGTGTCGGTGAGTCCGCCGGCGGGCAGGACGCCGAGCTGGAGGGCGAAGACCCAGATGGCGAGGAGTCCGAGCCAGAACGCGGGGGCCGCTTCGAGGGTGTAGGCGACGGAGCTGACCGTGCGGTCGAGCCAGCCGCCGCGGACCCGGGCGGCGAGTACGCCGAGGACGGTGCCGAGGACGACGGCGAGGGCGAAGGCGGTGACGGCGAGCAGTACGGACCAGCCGACGCGTTCCCCGATGGCGTCGGCGACCGGCTGGCGCAGTACGGCGGATTCGCCGAGGTCGCCGCCGAGGGCTCCGGTGAGCCAGTTCCACCAGCGGCTGACCAGGGGTTCGTCCACGCCGAGGTTGGCCCTGATCCGGTCGAGGTTCTCCTGGGTGGCAGTGAGGCCCGCGGTGCCGGTGTACGCCTTGACCGGGTCGAACGGGGAGGCCGCGGCGGCCGCGAAGACGCCGAAGGTGACGAGGAGAAGGACGGGGACCGCGAAGAGGGCCCGGCGGCCCGCCATCCGGAGCATCGGACCCCACGGCGTCCGGCGGCGCCCCGGGTGGGGCGCCGCCTTCGGCCCGGGGGCCCCGGTCAGGGCTCCGGTCACTTCTTCGGGGTCCAGTCCTCGACGTTCCACCAGGGGCCGGAGGCCAGTCCGTGCTCATGGCCCTCGACCTGGGTGTTCGGGCCGTCCCAGGAGTCGTTGACGACGTAGAGGTGGTCGATGTGGGTGAGGAAGGTGTAGCCGGGGTTCTTCACCAGCTCGCGCTGGACGGTCTCGTAGGCGGCCTTCCGCTCGGCCTTGTCGCCGCTCTGGCGGCCCTTGACGAGGGCCTGGTCGACGGCCGGGTTGTCGTACCAGCCCATGTTGTTGAAGCCGTCACCGGCGACGGTGGAGGTGAGCAGGAGGTACTGGTCGAAGTCGGGGTCGCCGGGGGCGCCGCCGCCCGCGAGGACCGCGTCCTGCTTCATCCGCGGCTCGATGACCTCCCACGGCCCGGACTGGGTCTTGACGGAGATTCCGGCCTTCTTGGCGTCGGAGGCGTAGGCGAGGGCGTGGTCCTGGCGGAGCTTGTCACCGGCGGGGTACCAGAGGGTGAATTCGGCGCGGACGCCGTCCTTCGTCCGGATCCCGTCGCCGCCCGCGCGCCAGCCGCCGTCGTCGAGGATCTGCCGGGCCCGGTCGAGGTCGTGGGCGCGCTCGGTGCCCTTCGCGAACCACTCGCTGTCGGTCGGTACGGGCCCGTAGGCGGGCTTGCCCGCGCCTTCGAGGATCTTGTCGACCATGGTCTGCCGGTCGACGGCGACGTCGAGGGAGCGGCGGACGGCGAGGTCGCCGGTGACCCGGTTGCCGGTGGGCAGGGTCACCGTCCGGTAGTCGTAGGTGGTGGCGGTGTGGGTCTTCTTCGACTTGTCGTTCTTGAAGCCCGCGGCCAGGTTGGGCGGCAGGATGGCGCCGTCGAGGTCACCGGCGCGCAGCCGGGTGGCGCGGACGTCGTCGTCCTTGATGACGGCCATGGTGAACTTCTTCACCTCGGGCGCGCCGCCCCAGTAGGAGGGGTTGGCCTTGAAGCTGAGCTTCTCGCCCTTGGACCAGGCACTGAGGACGTACGGTCCGGTGCCGACGGGCCGGGTGGTGAAGGGCCCGGTGTTGACGTCCTGGCCCTGGAGGGCGTGCCGGGGCACGATCGGGTGGACGGTGCGGTGCGCGAACGGCGCGTAGGGGTACTTCAGGGTGAAGACGACGGTGTCGTCGCCTTCGGCCCTGACGTCCTTGATCGCGTCCAGTTCGGACTTGGAGGCGTTGTTGGTCTTCGGGTCGAGGATCGTCCGGTAGGTGTAGACGACGTCCTCGGCGGTGAAGGGCTTGCCGTCGCTGAAGGTGACGCCCTTGCGCAGGGTGTAGGTGTACGTCAGGCCGTCGGCGCCGACCTTCGGGAGGGCGGTGGCCAGGGCGGGCTTCAGCCGCATGTCGGGGCCCATGGCGAGCAGCCCGTCGAAGATCTTGGAGTTGCCGTCCTTGCCGAAGCCGAGGAGGGGGCTGAGGCTCTCGGGTTCGGTGGAGATGCCGACGACGGCCGATTCACCGCCGCCGGAACCGCCGCTGTCCGGGTTGGAGCAGGCCGCGGCGCCCGCGGTGAGCGCGGCGGTCAGGGTGACCGCCGCCGTCTTCCGTATGCGACGGCCGAAGCGGCCCCGGCGGCCCGATGCAGCGGACACGCTACCCACACCCCTCATGAAGATCCTTGGTTCTTGCGAATGCCATGCAATTAAACCGTACGGCTCTTCGCGTGGGCAGCGGACCCTTGCCTTCCGTTCGGCTTTTTACGCAGGTCAGGGCATGGGGAGCGAGACGAGTGCGGCAAGTTCCGCCCGATGGCGCCCGGGGGAACCCAGGGCGATCTGCCCGGACTTCGCGCGCTTGAGGTAGAGGTGCGCGGGATATTCCCAGGTCATGGCGATCCCGCCGTGGAGTTGGACACACGCCTCGGCGGCCCGGACGGCGACGTCGGAGACGTACGCCCCGGCCACGGCGATCGCGACGGCGGTGTCGGGGGCGCCGCCGGCGAGGGCGTCGGCGGCGTTCCTGGCGGCGGCGCGGGCCGAGACGAGATCCAGCCAGAGCCGGGCCATCCGGTGCTTGAGCGCCTGGAAGGAGCCGACGGGCCGGTTGAACTGGCGGCGCTCCCGGGTGTGGCGGACGGTCCGCTCCAGACACCATTCGGCGACCCCGAGTTGTTCGGAGGCGAGCAGCCCGGCCCCGGCCAGCAGTCCGCGCCGGACGGCCCGGCCGGTCTCGGCGGGCCCGGCGAGCCGGGTCCCGCCGGTGGCGCGGCTCACGGTGGCAAGCGGCCGGGTGAGGTCGAGGGCAGTCAGCGGCTCGATCAGGGCGTCGGCGGCACCGACCGCGTACAGCCCGTCGGGCCGGGGCACGAGCAGGACGTCGGCGGCGAGCGCGTCGGCGACACCGGTGATCCGGCCGTCGGCGGGCGGGGGCGGCGGGGTGTAGGGGTCGGCGACCAGTGGTACGGCGACGGCGGCGACGGTCCGCCCGGTGGCGACGGCGGCCAGCAGTCCGGCGACCTCGGCCCGGCGGGTGTCGAGGGCGAGCAGGGTCTCGGTGGCGATGACGGAGGAGGTGAGTACGGGGGCGGGGGTGACGGCCCGGCCCAGTTCCTCCAGGACGACGGCGGCCTCGCGATGGCTCGCGCCCTGTCCGCCGAGGGCTTCGGGGACGAGCAGCCCGGCGACCCCGATATCGGTGGCGAGCGCCCGCCACACCCCGGCGTCGTACGGATCGCCGGTCTCGGCGCGGGCGGGCAGCCCGGCGGGGTCGGCCCGGTCGTCGAGCAGGGCGCGGACGGAAGCCCGCAGGGCGGTCTCGGTGTCGGAGTAGAGAAGGTCCGGGCCGGGGCCGGGGCCGGGGGCGGTGCCGGGGGCCGGAGGCCGGGCGGTCTCGGCGGTCTCGGGGTTCACCGGGAGAGGTCCTTCCAGGGGACGTCCTTGTCGTCGCGGGGTTCGGCGGGCAGGCCGAGGACGCGTTCGGCGACGATGTTGAGCAGGACCTCGTCGGTGCCGCCCTCGATGGAGTTGCCGCGGGCGCGCAGATAGCGGTAGCCGCAGTCGCGGCCGGTGAAGTCGACCCGGTCGGGGCGGCGGAGCGTCCAGTCGTCGTAGAGCAGCCCCTCGCCGCCCAGCAGTTCGACCTCGAATCCACTGATGCGCTGGTTGAGCCGGGCGAAGGCGAGTTTGACGGCGCTCCCCTCGGGGCCGGGGTGTCCGGCGGCGAGGCTCTGGCGGACCCGTTCGGCGGTGAGCCGGGCGATCTCGGCCGCCACCCAGAGCCCGAGAAGCCGCTGGTGCAGTTCATGGGTGCGCAGTTCGGGGCGGTCGCGCCAGACGGCGGCGGCCTTCGCGATCATGCCGCCCTCGCGGGGCAGCCGGGCGCCGCCGATGGAGACCCGCTCGTTCATCAGGGTCGTACGGGCGACCGGCCGGCCGTCCCCGACGGCGCCGACGCGATGGGCGTCCGGGATCCGTACGCCGTCGAGGAGGACTTCGTTGAACTCGGCCTCGCCGGTGAGCTGGCGCAGGGGGCGGACCTCGACCCCGGGGGCGGTCAGATCGCAGACGAAGTAGGTGAGGCCCCGGTGTTTGGGGACGGCCGGATCGGTCCGGGCCAGCAGGATCCCCCAGCGGGCGAGATGGGCGCCGGAGGTCCAGACCTTGCGGCCGTCGACGGTCCAGCCGTCGCCGTCCGGGACGGCGCGGGTGGCGAGTCCGGCAAGATCGGATCCCGCGCCCGGCTCGCTGAACAGCTGGCACCACACCTCCTCACCGGTCCACAGCGGGCGCAGAAACCGGCGCCGCTGGCTCTCGGTGCCGTGGGCGAGCAGCGTGGGGGCGGCCATGCCGAGGCCGATCAGAATGCGGAGGGGGTCGTTGGAGGGTGCCCCGGCGGTATCGAGTTCGGCGTCCACGACGGACTGGAGGGCGCGGGCGGCGCCCAGGCCGCCGAGCCCTTCGGGGTAGTGCACCCAGGCGAGTCCGGCGTCGAACCGGGCGCGCAGGAAGTCCGCGGCCGGCGTGGTGGCAGGCGGTACGGCGGCGAGCAGGTCGCGGGCCCTGGCGCGCAGCGCGTCGGCGCCGGGTGGCGCGGTCGCCCCGCCGGAGGTGTCCGGGGTCATCACGGGGTGCCTCCCGCCGCCCGGGGACCGGTCGCCCCGCCCTGCTCGTCCGGCCGGTCCGCTCGTCGGCTCCGCATCCGGGCCTCCCCTGCCGTCGGCGGTGGTGGCGCCTCGGCGCATCAGGCGAATCAAACGAATGAGCCGCATGCTAAGCGGTCGCTTGCCCAGGGGGAAGGCCGCGACCGGCGCGCGCCGGGCCATGTCCCGCCGCCGGGAGTACGCGGGCGCCGGTGCGGTGCCGGGTACGCGCTGCCGCACGGCGGCGGGCCGGTCGGCGGTGTCGGGCGGTCGATCGGTGCTATTCGGTATCCCGGCGCGCCGCGCGGGGGCGGGCCCGGACGTGCATGCGCTCGCCCTGGGGGCCGAAGAGGCTCAGCACCTCCACCGGCGCGTCGCCGGACGCGCCGAACCAGTGCGGAACACGGGTGTCGAACTCGGCCGCCTCACCCGGGCCGAGCACCAGATCGTGCTCGCCGAGGACCAGCCGCAGCCGCCCGGAGAGCACGTACAGCCACTCGTACCCCTCGTGGGCGCGTGGGTCGGGCTCGGCGGACGCCGGTTCCAGCACCACCTTGTACGCCTGGAGTCCGCCCGGTCTGCGGGTGAGCGGCAGCATCGTCCGCCCCTCCCGCACGATCGGCTTGGTACGGACCCGGGGATCCTCCACGGCGGGGGCGCCGACCAGATCGTCCAGCGGCATCCGGTGGGCGCGGGCCAGCGGCAGCAGCAGTTCGAGACTGGGGCGGCGCTGCCCCGACTCCAGCCGGGAGAGGGTGGAGACGGAGATCCCGGTGACCTCGGACAGGGCCTCCAGCGTGGCGCCCCGCTCCCGCCGGATCCGGCGCAGCCGGGGCCCGACCCCGTCCAGCACGGCACCGATCCGCCCGGCTTCCGCCGGGTCCCCGGCGCCCTCGTCCACCGGCGCGCTCCGGGCCTTCCTCCGCTGCTCCCCACTCATGAATCCATTGCAGAACCGGCAAGCCATTTTGTCAAACCGCACCCTTCGCGGGCCGGGGCCGGGGCGCCTGCCGCCGTACGGGGGCGGCCGGTTGCGGCGGACCCGCCCGTATCCGGCGCCGTACGGGCGGGCAGGCTTGACGTGTGCGTCGGGCTCGCGGCGCCACCGGTACGCACGGGCGGCGGCCGGACGGAGACGAGAAGCGGAATGGGCGGACGGATGGACGGATGCGATCTGCTGGTGGTCGGGTCGGCCAACGCCGATCTGGTGATCGGTGTCGAGCGGCGGCCGGGCCCGGGTGAGACGGTCCTCGGCTCCCCGATCACCGTCCACCCGGGCGGCAAGGGCGCCAACCAGGCGGTCGCCGCGGCCCGGCTGGGAGCGCGGACGGCGCTGCTGGCCCGGGTCGGCGACGACGACCACGGACGGCTGCTGCTGGCCACGCAGCGGGCCGCCGGCGTCGACACCTCGGCCGTTCTCGTCGGCGGCGCGGCGACGGGGGTCGCCCTGATCACCGTCGACCCGTCGGGCGACAACGGCATCGTGGTCTCGCCGGGCGCGAACGCCCTGCTCTCCCCCGCCGACGTCCGGGCGGCGGCCGGGGCGGTCCGCGCGGCGCGGGTCGTCTCGGCCCAGCTGGAGATCCCGCTGGAGACGGTGGTGGAGACGGTCCGTGTCCTCGGCCCGGGCGGCCGGTTCGTCCTCAATCCGTCGCCGCCCGCCGCCGGGGCGCTCCCCTCGGAGGTCCTCGCGGCCTGCGATCCGCTGGTCGTCAACGAGCACGAGGCCCGTGCGCTGCTCGGCGGCGCCCCGGGCGGCGATCCCCGCGACCGGGCACTGGGGCTGCTGTCGCTGGGCCCCCGTTCGGTGGTCGTCACCCTCGGCGCCCTGGGCGCGGTGGTGGCGGGGCCCACCATCTGCGTACGGATCCGGAGCCCCCGGGTCACGGCCGTCGACACGACGGGCGCGGGCGACGCCTTCACGGCGGCCCTGGCGTGGCGGCTGGGCCTGGGCGAATCCCTGGAGACCGCGGCGGTCTACGCCTCCCGGGCGGGCGCGGCAGCCGTCACCGCGCCGGGCGCGCAGTCGTCGTACCCGACACCCCTGGAGCTGCCCCCGGCGGCCGCCGGCTGACACCCCGGGCGGATTCGCGCCCCGGCGGCCGACGGTCCGGGTACGCGCCCGATACCCGGTAGTCGGACCCTCGCCGCGGGGCGTGTCCGGAGAACAGCACCGCCCGCCGGGAGGGCGCCCTTGAGACGACACGCCTAGGATGCGGCGATGGCAGTCGATCTCTTCGCGGGAATTCCCGTCAGTGTCTATCCCCGGGCCCTGGAGTGGTACGAGCGGTTGCTCGGTACGCCGCCCGCGTTCCTCCCGAACGACACGGAAGCCGTCTGGGAACTGGCCGAGCACCGGTATCTCTTCATCGAGCTCCGGCCGGGCCGGGCCGGTGGCGCCCTGCACACCGTCTTCGTCGGGGACTTCGACGAGCGGGTGGCGGCGATCGCCGCCCGGGGCCTGGAGCCCGATCAGCGGGAGACGTACGCCAACGGGGTACGCAAGGCGGTCTACCGCGACCCCGACGGCAATGAGGTCTCCTTCGGCGGCGCCCCGGTCTGACCGGCTCCCGTACGGGCCGTACTCATCCCGGGGTCTGAGTATCCGGACCCATATCGCGCCGCACGGGCGCGTTCTACGCTCCGGGCATGCAGAATCAGCCACCGCCCTACGCCGCCGGACCGCCCGGCCCCGGGAACCGCCGCCGTCGCCGCGGCCCGGCCCTGTGGACCGCGGGCGTCCTGGCCGTCACGGGTCTGCTCGCCGTCGGCGGGATCTGGTGGAACGGGACGGCCTATCCCAGTACGGACCCGGACCGGGTCGCCGAGGGCCTCAAGGCGCAGGCGCAGGTGGTCTACGACGATCTGGCGCTGCCGGGCCGCCCGGCGGTCAGCGCCACCGTCGCCACCAGCACCTGCCCCTACCGGGGGCTGCGGGGCATGTTCCACACCGGGACCCGGCCCGATGTCGCCGGGTTCTGGCTGCACTGGAAGTTCGACGACATGGATCCGGCGACGGCCCGCGCGGGCCAGGACCGGGTCCGGGCCCGGCTGGAGCGGCAGGGCTGGCGGCTGGTCAGTGAGAACATCGCCTCCGAGCAGGGCTTCCGCTATACCGCCCCGAACGGCAAGGACAAGATCGACGTCAACTGGTACCGGCCGACCCGGATCCTCGCGGTGACGCTGCACGCGCCGTGCGGAGTCCTCCCGGAGGGCTTCGACAAGTCCGACTGGCCCGTGGCGAACTGGACCGCGCGCTGACCGGCGGGCCGGAGGACGCGAACGTACGCGATCCGGCCCGCCGCCGCTCCGGCGCTACGCCTCCCCCTCCCGGGCCACTGCCGCGTCGTCCGGCCGGTCGGCCGCAGGCCCCGGGACGGCACCCCCGGGGTTCACGGACGCCGGGTCGGCACCGGCGGCGGGCTTCCGGTCGCGCGGGCCCGCGACGAGCAGGACCACCGCCGCGGCGACCACACCCGTCAGGGCGTACAGAAACGCCCGGCGGAATCCCCCGACACCGCCGATGTCCGTGGCGACCCCCACCAGGACGGCGAGCCCGAGGGAGCCGCCGAGCTGGTCGACCGAGCGCTGGACGCCGGACGCGGTCCCGGCGTCGTCCTCGGTGACCCCGTGCAGGGCCGCGTGCTGGAGGGCGATCAGTCCGATCCCCATCCCGGCGGCGACACCGGCCATGCCCGGCAGTACGTCGACGGCGTACGAACCCTGGTCCGGCAGCCGGGCCAGCCAGCCGAGACCGGCCGCCGTGAGCCCCAGGCCCAGCAGTGCCGTCCGGTTCGGGCCGACCGCGCCGATCAGCCGTGACACCTGTGAGATCGCGAGGAACAGGGCGCCGCAGAACGGCAGAAAGGCCAGCCCAGCCGCCAGCGGACCGAATCCGATCACCTGCTGCAGATAGAGCGTCAGCAGAAAGAACGCGGTCGACAGCGCCGCGCTGAGCAGCACCGTGACGCCGTTGGCGACGGCGCGGACCCGATGGGTGAGAAAGCCGAGCGGAACCAGCGGATGCCGGGTCCGGGCCTCCACTACGACGAAGGCGGCGAGGAGCGCGATACCCGCCGCGATCGCCGGGGGCGCCGATTCCACGATGCCGAAGACGAGACAGAGCGGCCCGGCCGTCAGCAGCGCGGCGCCCGGCAGATCGAGCGGCGCGCTCCGGCCCCGGGGCGCGTCGGCCGGGATCAGCCTCGGCGCGAGCAGCAGTACGACGACCGTGACCGGGACGTTGATGCCGAAGATCCAGCGCCAGTGGAGGAGTTCGGTGATCACTCCGGAGAGCAGTACACCGGCGACGAGACCGCCGACCGAGATGGCGCCCCAGATACCGAGGGCCCTGGCCCGTTCGGCGGGCTCGGGGAAGGCCAGGGCGATCAGCGACATCGCGGCGGGCGACGCCAGCGCCTCACCGGCGCCCTGGGCGAACCGGGCCCCGATCAGGGTCGGCAGATCGGGTGCCGCCCCGGCGAGGAGGGAGGCGACGGCGAACAGACCGGCGCCGAGGAGGAACATCCGGCGGCGGCCCAGCAGATCGGTGATCCGGCCGCCGAGCAGCAGCAGTCCGCCGCCGACGAGGGTGTAGCCGGTGACGACCCAGGTGAGGGAGTCGGCGGGGGCGTCGAACCGGGCGCCGATGGTCGGCAGCGCCACATTCACCACGGTGACGTCGAGGGCGATGAGGAACTGGAGGAGGGAGAGCAGGGCGAGCGTCGCCATCCGTCGGTCGACGGCACGGGGCGCTCCCCCGTTTCCGGGAAGAACGTGCATGAGGTGGGTACTCCAGGCGGAGGAAGGTCACGACCAGAGGTCGTCGGGACGCTTCTGTACCGGTACGGCGAACCGGCCCCACCGGTGACACCGGTACGGCTCGGCTGTGGCCGTGGCGCGATACGCCCGGACTAGTCGGTGACTGCGATACCCATGGGAGGAATCTTAGGGCCTCCCTCCCGATCTTGCCGGGGTTTACCGCCGGGCCCTGAACTTCCGCCGGGAAAACGGTGATTACCCGTCCGTAGCGCCCCCGGCTTCGCGTTCAATGGTCCCCGGCCGACCCACGCACTGATGTGCGAGACAAACCGGCCTCGCGTGGACGGGCAGGCGGGAACGGTACACAGGGTCGGGACATCACTCCGGACGGCGCACGACGCGCCGGCCGGAGTGACGGCCGCTCCGGTCCTCCCCGGCCACGGCGATCCGTCGATCGACCGTACCGAGAGGAATCGGCATGAAGAGGCGAGGCATGACCCGGATATGGCTCGGCGCCGCCCTGGCGACCGTGATGTCGCTGGTGACGGCGCCGAGCGCGGCGCACGGCGACTCGGGGGGTGGGGGCCGCTGCTCCGGCGGGTACGCCGCCATCACCTTCGACGACGGGCCGACGGCCGACACCCCCGCCTATCTGGAGGCGCTGCGGGACGCCGGTGACGTCCGCGCGACCTTCTTCGTCCTGGGATCGCGGGCCGCCGAACGGCCGGAGCTGACCCGGCTGATCGCCGAGGACGGGCACCGGATCGGCAATCACACCTACACCCATCCGAATCTCGTCGCCCTCGACCCCGCCGCGGCCTTCGCCGAACTGCGGGACACCAGCCGGGTCGTACGGCGGCAGACCGACCG
Organism: Streptomyces sp. NPDC020875; assembly: GCF_040641415.1. NCBI lineage: Bacteria > Bacillati > Actinomycetota > Actinomycetes > Kitasatosporales > Streptomycetaceae > Streptomyces > Streptomyces sp. NPDC020875. The sequence goes on from NZ_JBFADP010000052.1 coordinate 14,150, forward strand.
GGCGCCGAGACTGTTCAGACCCCCGTTCGGGAGCACGGACGCCCGGACCAGGCAGGACGCGGCCCGGCTGGGGATGACGGAGGTGATCTGGACGGTCGATACGGTCGACTGGAGCGGGATCTCCGCCGACACGATCGCGGCGAACGCGCTCACGGTCCGTCCCGGTGGCATCATCCTGCTCCACGACGGGCTGCGGACGACGCTCGACGCCATCCCGAAGATCGTGGCGGGGCTGGCCGAGCGGAAGATGTGCGCGGGCCGGATCGTCTACTCGAAGGAGCCGGTCCAGGCATGGCCGGGGCTGACGTTCCACGCGAAGGCCGCGCGCTGGTAGCGGCCGCGCCAGGCCGCCCCCTCGTACGGAGGGGGGCGGCCTCCCGCCGCCGGGGCGCGGACGCGGGCCCCGGGCGGCCGGTCAGCGCGGGAAGAGTTCGAAGGCGACCGCGGGGCGTCCGCCGAACCGGCGGCCGGTGGCCTCGGCGTTCTCCGTCAGAAAGCCCCGGCAGTACGCCTCGGGGTCCTGGTCGGTGAGGACCTCGATATAGGTACGGTGCTCCAGCAGGGACGCCACGGAGCGTTCGAGTCCGGCGGTGGCGTCGGCCGCGTGGGTGGGGCTCGTCGATCCGGCGACGGCGACCCAGCGGACCCCGTCCCACGGTTCGAGGCCCTGTTCCTCGACGAGTTCGGGGAAGATCCAGCGGTTGCCCGCGTCGGCCGCGGCGTCCAGAGCGGCCCGGCCGACGGCCCGGTGGTCGGGGGTGTTCCAGGTCGTACCACCCCAGGTGTCACGGTGGTTGAGGGTGATGACCAGTTCGGGGCGGTGGCGGCGGATGGCGGCGGCGATGTCGCGGCGGAGCGCCGTACCGTACTCGATCACGCCGTCGCGGTGGTCGAGGAACTCCACCGTGGTCACCCCGACCACCGCCGCGCTCGCCCGCTGCTCGCGCTCCCGCAGGGGGCCGCATTCCGCGGGCGCGATGGTGTCGATGCCCGCCTCGCCCCGGCTGGCGAGCAGATAGGCGATCTCCTTGCCCTCGTCGGTCCATCCGGCGATCGCGGCGGAGCAGCCGTACTCCAGGTCGTCGGGGTGGGCGACGACGGCCAGGGCGCGCCGCCAGTCGTCGGGCATCGGGGCGAGCTGGTCCGTCCGGTCCGTGGCGTCGGTCATGATCGCAGGATACGTCGCGGACCCGGATCACGACGGGTCCACGGCCGGTACCCGGCGGACGGGCGGTGGACCCATGACGAACCCGCGGCGGGCCCGCGACGGACCTGCGGCGGAGTCAGATCTCGCCGCGGACCAGGCCGATGAGCCGGTCGAGTACCCGGGGGCCCGTGCGCAGCCCGTCGTGCTCGTACTCGTCGGTCACCCAGGTACGGAGCCCCCGGACGGTCCGCGCGGTCTCCAGGGAGTGGGCGGTGTCCACGTACATGTCGTCGTGGTAGACGACCGCGGCGACGGGCACCTCGTTGGCGGCGAGCCGGGCCGGGTCGTAGAGGGCGGGCCAGTCGGCCCGGTGGGCGAGCAGCTCGGCGGCGTCCCGCAGGGGCCGCAAAGCGGGGTCGGTCTCGAAGTGCCAGGGGTGGATGGTCTCGCCGGTGAAGAGGACGGGGTCGTCGCCTTCGAGGGCGGCGAGGGCGTCGAAGCGGGGGAATTCCGCCCGGACCCGCTCGGCGGCCCAGCCGGTGGGCCGGTCGCCCGCGCCGCCGTAGCACGCCTCGTGGAGCAGGGCGTAGAGGGGATGCCCGGCGAAGGAGAGGGCGGCGAGGGCCGACTCCAGGAAGGCGTCGGAGAGTTCTTGGCGGTCCCCGGCCCGGATGAAGGCGTCGGCCAGCAGATAGTGCAGCCGGTGGCTGCCGTCGGCGGTACCGAGCATCAGCCCGAGGGACTGGAACGCCTCGGGGGTGAGGTGGTAGCCGCCCGGCAGCACGGTGCGGTGCTCGGCGAGATGGGCGGCGATCCGGCGGACCCGCGCCACGTCCTGCGGATAGCGGTCGTAGTGGGCCTCCGCCTTCCGCGCGATCCGGGGGTAGGCGGCCCGGTAGACGTCGTCCACGTGCCGCCCCAGGCTCGGCAGTCCGCCGGTGATCAGGACTTCCCGGAGTCCTTCGGGCGCGGTGCCCAGATAGTGGGTGGCGCAGAATCCGCCGAAGCTCTGGCCGAGTACGGTCCAGGGCGCACCGCCGGTGAGCCGGGGCCGGACGGCCTCGCAGTCCCGGACGATGTTGTCGGCGCGGAACTTCGCGAGGTGATCGGCCTGGGCGGCGGGGTCGGCGAAGGCGGCCAGCGACTGCCGGTTCAGCGGGCTGGAGGCACCGGTGCCCCGCTGGTCGAGCAGGAGGACCCGGTACTCCCGCAGGGCCCGGTCCAGCCATGCCTGCCGGCCGACCAGCCGCCGGGCACCGAAGCCGGGTCCGCCCTCCAGATAGACCAGCCACGGCAGATCGTCGCCGGCCCGGCCGACGGCGACGATCTCCCGGCCGAAGAGTTCCAGCTGTCCGCCGTCGGGGTCGTCGCGGTCGAGGGGGACGGTGAAGCGGTGGTCGGTGACGACGACGCCGGGCTGGTGGTAGCTGGTCACTGATTCTCCTGCCGGGTGATTGCTCCGTACATGAACATGCCCGCCCATAGGACCACACGGCGGACCCTGGGCGAGCGGGGTGGGAGCGACCGGCGTCCGCGGAGATCCTTCCGGGCTCGGGAGCGCGCTGCCGTGGTCGGCGCCCGATCATCCGCGGGTCGTGGGACCAGGGTGGGCGCGATGGCCGAATCACACCCCTCGAATGATACAGTGATGTCTCATTCTGAATGTGAACGTCTCGTTTCTGTTGCTTGGAGCTCGTCATGTCCCGCCTCGCCGCGACCCCGGTCGCGGACGGTGTCCACAGCCGCCGCTGGATCGTCCTCGCGATCCTCTCCGGCAGCCTGCTGCTGATCGCCATGGACACCACCATCCTCAACGTCGCCTTCCCCTCCCTCGTCGCCGATCTGCGGCCGGGCTCGGTGGAGCAGTTGTGGATCATCGATGCCTACGCACTCGCTCTCTCCGGACTGCTGGTGACCGCCGGCGCGCTGGGTGACCGGTGGGGCCGCAAGCGGCTGCTGCTGGGCGGCTTCGCCCTGTTCGCCCTGGCCTCGCTCGGCGCCGTGTTCGCCACCGAGGCGTGGCAGGTGATCGCCGCCCGCGCGCTGCTCGGCGTCGGCGGCGCGGCGATCATGCCCGCGACCCTGTCGATCCTTCGCCATGTCTTCACCGACGCCCGGGAGCGGGCCTTCGCCTATGCCGTGTGGGCGGCCGTGATGGGTGGCGGTATGGCGCTCGGTCCGGTGGTGGGCGGACTCCTGGTGGAGGACCACGGCTGGCAGTCGGCGTTCCTGCTCAACATCCCGATCGCGCTGGCCGTCATCGCCTTCGGCTCCTGGCTGCTGCCGGAGTCGTACGAGCCGCGCGCCGGGCGCTGGGACTGGACGGGCGTCGCGCAGTCGGTCGTGGGTATGGTCGCGCTGGCCGCCGGTATCAAGCAGCTCGGCAAGCACGGGGCGGACGACGCCCTGCCCTGGCTGATGCTGGCCCTCGCGGCCGTCGTACTGACGCTCTTCGTCCGCCGTCAGCTGCGGCTCGCCCATCCGCTGTTGCAGATACGTCTCTTCACCAGCCGCGCCTTCAGTGTCTCGGCCACGGCCCTGCTGCTCGGCATGGTCGCGCTCGGCGCCGTCCTGTTCCTGCTGACCCAGTGGTTCCAGTACGCCCTGGGCTACTCGCCGCTCCAGGCGGGCCTGCGGGTGCTTCCGGCGCCGCTCGCCCTGATCGTGACGTCCCTGCTCGCCCCGCCGCTGATGCGGGCTCTGCCCGTCCGGCATCTGATGGGTTCGGGTCTGGTCCTGATGGCCGCGGGTCTCGCCCTGCCCTGGTTCGCCCAGGGCTCCGACGGGCACCTCGGGTACCCGACGATGGCGATCGCGCTCGCCCTGATCGGCTTCGGCGCCGGACTTGCCATGACGGTGGCCTCGGTCACCTTGATGGCGGCCACCCCCGCCGAGCACGTCAGCGGGGCCGCCGCGATCGAGGAGACCTGCTACGAGCTGGGCGCCGCCCTCGGTGTGGCGTCCCTCGGCTCCCTCGCCGGCGCGCTGTACACGAGCAATCTGCCCGGGTACGTCACCGGCGCCGCCCGCGGTTCGGTCGGTGAGGGCGCCTACGCCGCGCAGGAACTCGGGGGCACGGCGGGGGCGTCCCTCCTCGACCAGGTGACCCGGGCCTTCACCGACGCCATGACGCCCGCGTTCGCCGCCGGGGCCGCCCTGGCGCTGGTCGCCGCGGCGACCGTCTGGGCCTACGTCCCCCGCGGTATCCGGCCCGCCGACAACGCCCACTGATCCCGCCCGCCGGGGCCGCCGCCGGGCTCCCGTCGCCGGTTCGCGGAACCGCCGCGTGATCGACGTACCCCCGATGCCGTGAACCTGGTCGCCCTCGCGGGCGACCAGGTTCACGGCATCCGTGGTCTACGGCCGGTGGCCGGGTCCGGCGGCGCGGAAGTCGTCCGGGGTCCTGATCCGGTCGCGGATCCACTTCCCGGCCTCCTTCAGCCGGGACGTCCCGGTCCAGGGGCCGCCGGAGGCACAGGTACCGGGCTTGAAGACGGCTCCGGAGCGGTGGTCGTCGGAGTAGTTCCAGTTGATCCAGCCGATCTTCTTCCGGTCCAGCAGATCGAGGTAGCGGCGGGCCGCCGCGAAGTCGTCGGCGCCCTCCCCGGCGTAGTTCTGGGTGCCGAACTCGGTGACGAAGAGGGGGATCCGGCCGGCGGCCCGGGAGAGCGCGGCGTAGTACGGGTCGCCGTGGGACGCCGCGTAGAAGTGGAAGGTGTACATGATGTTCTCCGCGTCCACCGGGTTCGCGGTGATCTCGGACTCGTCGGCGCTCTCGGAGACGCCGAGGGACGACCAGGCGCGGGTGCCGATGAGGACCGGGGTGTGCGGGTCCTGTCGGCGGATGACGGGGATCAGCTGCTCGGCGTAGCTCTTGATCCGGGGCCAGGAGACGCCGCTGGGCTCGTTGGCGATCTCGTAGAGCAGGTTCTCGTTCCCGGCGTGGCGCCGGGCGATCTCGGTGAAGAAGGTCTTGGCGCGGGCGAGGTTGTGGTGCGGGTCGCCGGGGATGAGCATGTGCCAGTCGACGACGGCGTACATCCCGCGTTCGGTGGCCTCGTCGATCGCGGAGCTGACGAGGTCGGTGAAGCGGCGCGGGTCGGTCTCGTAGCCGCCTTCCTGGATGTACATGGAGATCCGCAGGACGTCGGCCTTCCAGTCGCGGGCCAGGGCGTCGAGGGAGCCGGGGGTGACGCACCCGGCGTACCACTGGAGGCCGTGGGTGGACATGCCGCGGAGCTGGACGGGCCTGCCGTGCTCATTGCAGAGCCTGGTGCCGCAGACCCTCAGCCGGCCGTTGGCGTCGACGGGGCTGCCGGCCGGAGCGGCGGTTTCGGTGACGGCGGTCTCCTCCGGCGCGGGTGCGGCGGTACGGGACGGGGCCGGTACGGCGGCCGAGGTGACGGGGGCGGCGGCCGTGACGGCGAGGAGCAGCGCGGCGACGGCCGCCCCGAGCCCGGCGAACCGGCGCCGTAAGAGGTGTAAGAGGCGCAGGGGGTGGGTGGGGTGTGAGGGTGTCATGGTGTCTCCCCTGGACGGTGTTCGTGGGGGGTCCCGGGATGGTTAGGAAAGTTTCCTAACCGGATGGAAGCAGCCACCCCCTCATTCCGCAAGGCTCATGACAAAGGCTCCCCGTCCGGTGGCCGACCGTGTGCGCGGCGCGCGGCCCGCTCCTAGCGTGGGGGCATGATCCGGTTCGAGCAGGTCGGCAAGGTCTACCCGGACGGGACGACCGCCGTCGAGGGTCTGTCGTTCGAGGTCGCCGAGGGCGAGCTGGTGACCCTGGTCGGCCCTTCGGGGTGCGGCAAGACGACCACGATGATGATGGTGAACCGGCTGATCGAGCCGACGTCGGGCCGGATCAGCGTCGGCGGCGAGGACGTCTCGGCCGTCGACCCGGTGCAGCTGCGCCGCCGGATCGGCTATGTCATCCAGGGCGCCGGGCTGTTCCCGCACCGTACGGTCCTCGACAACACGGCCACCGTTCCCGCCCTGCTCGGCTGGCGGAAGGCCAGGGCCCGCGCCCGGGCTGCCGAACTGCTCGAACTGGTCGGCCTCGATCCGAAGACGCACGGCTCCCGCTATCCGGCCCAGCTCTCCGGCGGGCAGCGGCAGCGGGTGGGGGTGGCGAGGGCGCTGGCCGCCGATCCGCCGGTCCTGCTGATGGACGAACCCTTCGGCGCGGTCGACCCGGTCGTCCGCGAGCGGCTCCAGAACGAGTTCCTGGCCCTTCAGTCGTCGGTCCGCAAAACGGTTCTCCTGGTCACCCATGACATCGAGGAGGCGGTCCGGATGGGCGACCGGATCGCCGTATACGGCCAGGGGCGGATCGAGCAGTACGACACCCCGGCCGCCGTCCTCGGCACCCCGGCGACCGACTACGTGGCCCGGTTCGTCGGCGCGGACCGGGGTCTCAAACGGCTCTCGGTCACCCGGATCGAGGCCGCCGACCTGGAACAGCCGCCGGTCGCCCGGGTCGACGAGACCGCCGGTGGCGCCGCCGCCCGGCTGCGGGCCGAGGGCGCCCGCTGGGCCGTCGTCCTCGGTACCGGTGGCGAACTCCACGGCTGGGTCGCCGCCGACGCCCTGGCCATCGCGGGCCGGGAGGGCACGGTCGGCGAGCTGGCCCGCCGGATGGAAGCCTGGGTTCCGCTGGGCGCGCCGCTGAAGAAGGCGTTCGGTGAGATGCTCCAGCACGACGCGGGCTGGATCGCCGTCCTCGACGGCGACCGGTTCGCCGGGGTACTGACCCCGGCCAAGCTCCATGAGGCGCTGCGCCGCTCGGTGGACGCGGACGCGCAGGGCGTGGCCCGCGAGGACGTGGAGTTCGATTCGGTCTCCGACGCGTGAGGGCCGTGCCCGCGCGGGCGCACCGGACGCGGTCCACGGGACGGACGGGCCGGGCCGCCGGGCCCGGATTCGCGGCACACTCGCCCGCATGGTGACCATACGGAACGCCGGGGACGAGGACTGGCCGCTGTGGAGCGCGCTGCGGCGTTCGGCGCTCGCCGAGGCCCCGTACGCCTTCACTCCACGGGCCGCCGACTGGCACCGGGGCGAGGAGGACCGCTGGCGGACGATGTCGGCGGCGCCGGGTTCGTGCAATCTGATCGCCGAACGGGCCGGTGAACCGTTGGGGATGGCCCGGATCGTGCCGGGTGACGAGACCGGCTGCTACGAGATCCGGTCGGTCTGGGTGGCTCCCGCCGCCCGGGGCCTGGGTGTCGGCGACCGGCTGCTCGCGGCCTGCGAGGAGCGGGCCGGGCGGCTCGGCGCGCGGTCGCTGCGGTTGCTGGTCGTGCCCGGGAATCCGGCGGCGATCGCGCTCTATCTGCGGAACGGTTTCACCACCTCCCCCGAGCCGGGTCCGCCGCTGCCGGACGGGGTGACCCGGCAGAAGGTGATGCGTAAAGCGGTGTCGGCGTCCTGACGGCGGACCGGCCGCCGTACCGGGCCCGAAGTCCGGGACCCCGCGCCGGTGACGGCCGTCGCCACCGGCGCGCGGGCCCGCGGGGTCACCGCCCGGGTGTGAAGACGGGCAGGGTGAGGGCCGAATGGGCGGGCCGTCCGGCGGTGGCGGGCGCGGTTCGGAGTGCGCGCAGCATCTCGTTGCGGCGCCGGAGGCCCCCGGCGGTGGTGGGGAAGAGCAGGGCGTCGCCGTCCCCGATCAGATCCTGGTTGGCGGTGACGAAGGGGCGGGTGCGGCGTTCGTAGGCGGCGAGGGCTTCGGCGGGGTCCGTCTCCACGGCCAGGCAGCCCGCGAGCATATAGGCGCCGACGAGGGCGAGGCTGGTGCCCTGTCCGGTGAGGAACGAGGGCGCGTAGGCGGCATCGCCCACCAGGGCGACCCGGCCGGTGGACCAGCGCGGCAGCCGGATCTGGGCGACCACATCGGCGAAGAGGTCACCGGCTTCGCCCATGGCGCCGATCAGGCGCGGGACTTCCCATCCGGCACCGGCGAAGACCTCGGCCACCGGGTCGAGCCAGTCCGCCGGGTCGCGGAAGGCGTCGAACGGCGGCCTGGGGCGGGCGAAGTTGAGCAGGGCGTGTACATCGCCGTCGTCGGCCACGGCGTAGAGGGCGGCGGCCCGGCCCGGGGTGTTCCACATCACGATCTCGCGGGAGAGACCGAAGGTGTTGGGCAGGGTGAATCCGGCGAAGCAGTAACCGAGATACCGGTGGAACCGCTCCTCGGGGCCGAACACCAGCTCCCGGGTCCTGGAATGCGTGCCGTCGGCGCCGACGACCAGGGCGAAGGTGTGTTCGCCGCCCCGGCGGAAGGTGATGTCCACGCCGTGGCCGGACTGGTCGAGGGTGTCGATCGTGTCGTCGAACCGGAATTCCACCTCGTCGCGGACGGCCGCGTACAGGGCTTCGGCCAGATCCCCGCGCCGGATCTCCAGATCGCGGCCCGCGGCCCCGCCGCCGAGGGCGTACGGATCGACCGCGGCGACGATCCCGCCGTCCCCGTCGAGGAAGGTGAACCGGCGCGAGTCGATCCGCGCGTCGCGCAGCCGTGGCAGGAGCCCCATTCGCCGGACGACCTCCAAGGCGGTGCCGCGTACGTCGACGGGGTAGCCGCCGCCGCGGGGCGCGCCAGCCTTCTCCACGACGGTGACCGTATGGCCGTACCGGGTCAGCCAGTAGGCGAGGGCGGGGCCCGTGATCCCGGCCCCCGAGATCAGGACCTTCCGCCGGGGCGCGGGACGGCTCCCGGCCGTCGTCCCGGTCGCGGTTCGGGGGGCTTCGGCGGGGGTCATTTCCCGGCTCCTTCGGTCGTCTTGCGGAGGGCGAACAGGGAGAGCGCCGTGACGGCCCCGGCGACGAGGAAGCCGGTGACGTAGGCCGATCCGGCGGCGTCGTCCGTTCCGGCCGGGGTCCCGGCGGTGAGCAGGGCACCGCTGAGCTGGACGCCCGCGGCGAAGCCGATCACCCGGGTCACCAGGACGAGTCCGGTGGCGGTACCGGTGGCGTCCCGGTCGACGGCGGTGGCCGTCCGGACGACCATCGCCGTCACACAGACACCACTGGCCAGGGCGATCAGCGTCTTGGCGACGACGAGATGCCAGATCTCGGAGTGGAAGAGGGCCAGCGCGGTCAGAGCGGCCGTCATCACGGCGACTCCGGCGGCGACCACCGCGGTACCGCCGAACCGCCGGGCCGCGGCACCGCCGAGCGGGCCGCTGACCGCCGCCGCGACGGCGCCTGGCAGCAGATACCGTCCGATGTCGGTGGAGTCGGCCCCGAAGCCGGGGCCCTCGGCGGACGCCGCGAGCAGTTGCGGTACGAGATGGGTGGCGACCGCGGTCCCCGCACAGACGGCGAAGGTGATCGCGTAGGCGCTCCGGATCGCGGGCTTCGCCAGCAGTGCCAGGTCGACCATCGGCGCCGGTGAGCGGCGTTCGACCCGGATCCACGCGGCGACGAGGACCACCAGCAGCAACACGACGGCGACGAGCGGCAGCGGCAGTGCGGCGGCCTCCGGCGCGATCGCGAGCCCGGCCATGAAGGTCAGCAGTACGCCGCTGAGCAGGACCAGGCCGGGCCAGTCGATCCCGGCGCCGTCCGAGCGGGCCGGTGGATCGTCCGGCAGCAGCAGCCGGACCAGCAGGGTCGCCACGGCGATAGCGATCGTCGGCACGGCGAACATCCAGTGCCGGGAGAGCTGTTCCGCGAGGGGCCCGGCGATCAGGGTGCCCAGCATGCCGCCGCCGACGAAGAGCCCGCTGACCACCCCGATGGCCACCTGGGACTCCCCCGCCGGGAGGTAGGTACGCACCAGGATGAAGGAGAGCGGCATGGCCCCGACCATCGCGCCCTGGAGGATCTGGCCGATGAGCAGTACCGGCAGATTGGGCGCCGCCGCCGAGACCAGGCCACCGGCCACCACGACCGCCATCAGCCGGAGCATCACCCGCCTGCCGCCGTGGCGGTCGCCGAGGTTGCCCGCGATCGGGGTCACCAGGGCGCCGGTGACGAGCATGGTGATGCCGAGCAGGGCGCCCTGGGCGGGGGTCATCGATAACTCCCGCTGGAGCAGCGGGAGCGTCGGTGTCACCACCGACTCCAGGGTTCCGGTGGCGGCGGCCAGCAGGCCGAGGGCCGCGACCGCGGGCTTCCCGACCCGGACCGGGGCGCGCGGGATCGTGGTCATGGGCGTCCTTTCCTCAAGTACCCGACGGCTGTCGCCGGTCGGCGGGGCGGACTCGCCTCCCCGCCCCAAAAGTAAACTACACCGTGCAGTGTAGAAAGGTTAGGATACGGCCATGCCGACCACGAAGACCCTGCGTGAGGGATCCGCGCGCAAACGGGCCGCCATCCTCGCCGCGGCCCGGGACCTCTTTCTCGCCGATGGATTCGACCGGACCAGCGTCGACGCGGTCGCCGCCAGGGCCGAGGTGTCCAAGCGGACGGTCTACGACTACTTCGGCGACAAGCGGACCCTGCTCCGGGCGGTGGTCGACACCGTCGGACAGTCGCTGATCGCCACGATCCGGCGGATCCTCGACGACACCCTGACCGACCGCACCGAGGCCGCCGAACTGGAGGACGTCCTGGTCACGTTCTCCATGCGGATCGCCACCGACATGCTGGGTTCGGCGGAGTACGCCACGCTCCAACGGCTGGTGCGGGCCGAGTCCGGACGGCCGCCGCAGGGCGGCGAGAACGCCATGGCCGACACCCCCGACGAGGCACTCGCCGAGCGGTTCGCCGCCTTCGGCGCGGCCGGGCTGCTCGACGTCCCCGACCCCCGGCTCGCGGCCGACCAGTTCATCGCCCTCACCTTCGGAACGGCGCTGCACCGGTACGGCTCCGCCAACGCCGCGGAGGACCCCCGGGTCCGGCCGCTGGTGGTCGAGGGCGTACGGACCTTCCTCCGGGCGTACCGAACGGCGTAGGACCCGCGTCACCGGGGTCGGGGCGGGCGCGGGCACGGGAGGGTGCCGCCGCTCCCGTCGCGGTGGTTTCGGAGGGTGTTCGGGCGATCCGGTCATCGGATTGGGCTACGGTGCTGCTGTGCTGATCAAGGGTGGGGACACGACCGCGGCGGGGACCGCGCTGCTCATCGCGGCGGCGCCGGTCGGGAAGGGGCGGCTGATCGACGCCGGGTCGGTACTGCCCGCGCTTGCCGCGGTGCCGCCGAGCGCGTTGACGGGAACCGACGCGGCCACGGTGGTGGAGCTGGCGGACCCGCTGGACCCGCAGACCGTACTGACCCGGGTCCGGGCCGCCGCGACCACCGAGGGCCCGCTGTTCCTGTACGTCACCGGTCAACTCCAGCTCGACCGGCGGCAGCGGCTGCCGCATCTGGCGCTCGCCAGGACCACCCCGACGACCCTGCGCTATACGGCCCTGCCCTGGCACTGGCTGGCCTCCGAGCTGACCATCCGCAGGCCGGGGACGACGACCGTCGTCGTCGATCTCGTCACCGCGCCCGACGTCTGGCAGCGGCTCTCCGAGGAGGGCCCCCGGCTGCTCGCGCTCGGTTCCGCGATCCGGCTCTACGGGAAGGTGGCGCCGCCGCCGGGCCGCCGGGAGGCGGCCGTACCGGGGTATCTCGGGGCATGCGCCGCGATCTGGCGCAGTGGCGCCCGGCCCGGTCTCGCGGCGCTGCACGAACAGGCGGCCCAGCAGTCCGAGTCGGCCGGGGCCCTGTTGCTGACGCCCCCGCCGGACTTCGGCCCGCTGCCCGGCGCGGGTCCCGTGCCGCATGCCGGGGCCGTACCGCCCCGGGCCCGGGCGGCGGCCGACCCGGCTCCGGCGGCCCCCGGGAGCACGGCCCCGGTACCGGTAGCGGGAGCCGCTCCGGATTCGCGGGTGACGGGCGGGGCCGGGGCTCCGGCGGCCGACCCGGCGGCGGGTACGGTCCAGGATCCGCATCCCGCGATCCTCGCCGCCGCGCAGTCCGGACGGCACGCCGAGGCGGCGGCCGTCGCCGCCGCGTGGGAGCGCCGCGAACTCCAGCTGTACGGCCCCGGTTCGCGGCAGGCGATCCACTGGCTGGAGGTCCGGGCGGATCTGGCCCGGCTCGCCGGAGACCCGGCGCTCAGCTGTGAGCTGTGGATGTCGGCGGCGGACGCCCGGCTGACGGCCCGGCAGACCGCCGACGACCCCGATGTGGAGGGCGCGGTCGACCGGGCGCACCACCAGTGGGAGCAGATCCGGGACGCGGACCGGGCCCGGGGCGCGGCGCCCCGGCTGGTGGCCCTGCGGCGGCGGGTGCCGGGTCGTCAGCGGGGCGCGCTGCGGGTCCTCCAGCGGCGGCTCGAACAGCTCCATACCCGTCCGCCGGTAGCCGGGGGCCCGGGGACGGGCTGAGCGGTCCGGCTCCGGTTCACAGCAGCCCCTTCCGCTCCAGGTAGGCCCGGGCCACGTCCTCGGGCAGCCGGCGCCAGCTGTCGACCTGTTCGTTCATCGACGCCAGGTCCTCCGTGGTCAGTACGGTGTTGAGCGCCGAGAGGGCGCGGACGGCGCCGGGGCCGCCCGCACGGGCCCGGTTGACCACGGGCACGATGTAGTCGGCGTTCTGGAGGTGCCGGTCGTCGGCGAGCAGGACCAGGCCGAACTGGTCGAGGGTGGCGTCGGTGGTGGTGGTGAGGACCATCTGGTCCCGGCCGCTCTGGACGGCCTGCTTCGCCTGGGTGGTGCCCACGCCCTTGGGGTCGACCGCGACGACGTCGATGCCGTACGTCTTCCGCAGCCCGGGTTCGCAGTAGGGGCGCTCCACGCATTCGTCGCCCGCCGCCAGCCGGACCGGGAGCTTCGCCCGGCCGAGGTCGCTCAGGGTCTTCAGCCCGTGTTCGGCGGCGTACTCCCGGGTCACGGCGAAGGCGTTCTGGTCGACGGCCCGGCCGGGGTCGAGCACGGTGAGGCCGCGGGGTTTCGCGAGCCGGCGGAGCGCGCTCATCGTCGTCGCGAGGTCGGGCGAGCCGACGGGTGCCGCCCCGGGCCCGTTGGCCTTGGCGTTCAGCCAGTCGGCGAAGGTGGCCGCGTATTCGGGGACCACGTCGATCCGGCCGGTCTCCAGCGCCGGTTCGTAGATCTCCCGGTTGGTGACGGAGAGGATCTCCGTACGGTATCCGGCCCGCCGCAGCAGCAGGGCGTACATCTGTGCGAGGAGATCGCTCTCGGTGAAGCCCGCGGAGCCGATGGTCAGATCGCGGCTGTCGCCGGGCGGGGCGGTGACATCGCCCCGGTGTTCCAGCGACGGGCCGGTGGAGCAGGCCGATCCGGCGGCGAGGAGCAGCGCGACGGCGGCCAGCGCCGCCCGGGCCCGGACGCGGACGCGGCGGCGCATCAGCCGGCCGTCCCGCGGACGCCCGCGGGGACGAGGCGTTCGGCGAGTACGCAGACGCCTTCGACCAGCAGGGCGAGTACGGCGACCAGGACTGCGCCCGCGACGACCTGGGGGGTGGACGCCAGATTGAATCCGGCGGTGATGATCCGGCCGAGTCCGCCGCCGCCCGCCAGCGCGGCGATGGTCGCGGTGGCCACCAGCTGGACGGCGGCGATCCGGACGCCGGTGAGGATCAGCGGCAGCGCGAGGGGCACTTCGACCCCGCGCAGCAGCTGGCGGCCCGTCATGCCCATGCCCCGGGCGGCCCGGACGACGTCCCGGTCGACGCCGCGCATGCCGACGTACGCGTTGGTGAGCAGCGGGGGTACGGCGAAGAGGACGAGGGCGATGATCGTGGGCCATTCGCCGTAGCCGCCGATCGGGCTGAGCAGCAGCAGGACGAGGACGGCGAAGGTGGGCACGGCCCGGCCGATGTTGGAGATGTTGACGGCGAGCGCGCCGCCGCGGCCGAGGTGACCGAGGACGAGGGCGACGGGCAGGGCGATCAGACAGCTGAGGACGAGACAGACGACGGTGAGCAGGAGATGTTCGGTCAGCCGCTGGGCGATGCCGCCCTCGCCCGACCAGTGGGCGGGGTCGGTCAGCCAGCTCCACGCCTGGGAGAGGGTGTTCATCCGGCGGCCCCCTTCCGCTCCCGGTCCCAGGGGGTGGCCAGCCGCTGGAGCAGGAGGAGCAGGAGGTCGGCGGCGACGGCGATCACCACACAGAGCACGGAGGCGGTCAGGACCTGGGCCTTGAAGTAAGTGTTCATCCCGGCGTAGATGAGGTTGCCGAGGCCCCCGTAGCCGACGATGGCGCCGATGGTGACCAGGGAGATCGCGGAGACGGTGGCGATCCGCAGCCCGGCCGCGGCGGCGGGCAGGGCGAGCGGCAGTTCGACCGTGAGCAGCAGCCGGACCGGTCCGTAGCCCATGCCCCGGGCGGCCTGCCGGGTCTCCTCGGGGACGGCGCGCAGTCCGGCGAGGAGATTGCGGACCAGCAGGGTGAGGGAGTAGAGGACGAGTCCGGCGATCACGAGGGAGGCGGAGAGTCCGTAGACGGGGAGCAGCAGGGAGAACATCGCCAGCGACGGGATGGTGTAGAGGACGGTGGTCACGGCCAGGACCGGTCCGGCGGCCCAGCGCCAACGGCGGGCGGCGACCGCGAGGGGGACGGCGAGGAGCAGGGCGAGGGCGACGGCGACCGCGGTGAGCTGAAGGTGCTGGAGGACGGCGTCGAGCAGGATCTCCCGGCGGGAGGAGAGATAGGCGCCGCAGATCCATTCATTGCGGGCGAGGCAGTCGTCCGGTGGGGTGCCGCTCGCGGTCATCTGTTCATTGGAGCCCGGCCCCGGGGCGGGCGCGCGGCGGCTCGGCCGAACAGGCGACCCGGGGCCCGTTCTCGTACCGGATACTCCGCACCCCTGGACGGCTAACGCCGTTAACCGTATGGTGCGACTCTCGGGCTAACGCCGTTAGCCACGGTACGGGGAGCAGCTGATGAACCTCCGCACACCCGGCACGACAGCCCCGCCCGACCTCCCCCTTCCCCTTCCGGACGGACCCCCGGCGGTCACCGCCCGGCGGCCCCGGTCCGCCGCCGGGCTCGCCCGGCAGCTCCGGACCGTGCCGCACCGGCCGGTGCGTCATGGCTGATCTCCGCCCGGCCGGGCGGGCTGGTCAGATCGTCACGGCGGCCCGGGAGATCCTGGAGAAGGACGGGGTGGCGGCGATGTCCATGCGGGCGATCGCCGAGCGGGTCGGGATCCGCGCCCCGTCGCTCTACAAACACTTCCCCGACAAGGCCACCGTCGAGAACGCGCTGGTCGCCCTGGGGATGGCGGAGACCGCCGACCGGCTGGCCGCGGTCGGGGCCACCGAGCCGGGGCTGCTGCCGCTGGCCCGCGCGTACCGCGAACACGCCCTGGCCCATCCGCATATGTACCGGCTGACGGCCGCCCGGCCGCTGCCCCGGCACGCGCTGCCCGAGGGGCTGGAGGAGCGTACGGCCGCCCCGCTCCACCGGGCCGTCGGCGGGGACCCCGATATCGCCCGCGCCACCTGGGCCTTCGCCCACGGCATGGTGATGCTCGAACTCGACGGCCGGTTCCCGCCGGGCGCCGACCTCGATACCGCCTGGGCACAGGGGTGTACGGCGTTCGAGGCGGCGGCAGCGGCCCGTCACCGCTCCGTCGACGCGCCCTCGGAGCACCTCCACTGACCCCGGAGCACCAACCGCCCCGTCTCCCCCCGCCAATCAGCCTGTATCAGCCACCCACTGTCGGCCGACCGGCGTACCGGCGTTAGGTTGTGCCCGGAGAGATCACTTGAATACCGCAGGACAGCCGGGAGGTTCACGCCATGACAGCCGACAAGCCGGGCAGCGAAACGGGCCAGTCGCGGCATCCGGAGTTCGACACCGGATCGCCGCACTCCGCCCGGGTCTGGAACTACTGGCTGGGCGGCAAGGACAACTACCCCGTCGACCAGGCGGTCGGCGAGGAGTTCCGGCAGTCCTTCCCCGGGATCGTCGAGCTGGCCCGGGACTCCCGCGCCTTCCTGGCCCGTACGGTCACCCATCTCGCGACCGAGGTGGGGATCCGCCAGTTCCTGGACATCGGGACCGGTCTGCCGACCGCCGACAACACCCATCAGATCGCCCAGCGGGCCGCGCCCTCGTCCCGGATCGTCTACGTCGACAACGATCCGCTGGTCCTGGCGCACGCCAGGGCGCTGCTGGTGAGCACCCCCGAGGGCGCCACCGACTACATCGACGCGGACCTCCACGATCCGGCGGCCATCATCGGCAAGGCCCGGGACATCCTCGATCTGAGCCGCCCGGTGGCTTTGACGCTGATGCAGGTGATCGGCCATGTCTCCACCTACGAGGAGGCCCGTTCGATCGTGGGCCGGGTGATGGACGCCCTGCCGTCGGGGAGCTATCTGGTCTTCAACGACAGTGTGAACACCCACCGGGGCAACTCGGAGGCCACCCGCGCGTACAACGACAGCGGTGCCGCGCCCTACTTCCTGCGCTCCCCCGAGGAGATCGCCGGATTCTTCGAGGACTTGGAACTGCTGGAGCCGGGTGTCGTCCCGCTGGCCCAGTGGCGCCCGGTCCCGGGCGCCCGGACGGACGGCGAGGTCATCGCCCTCGGCGGGGTGGGCCGCAAGCCGTAGTCCGTCACCGGACCTCCGTACGGACGTCGTACGACCGGGCCCGGTGGGACGGCCTCCTCGGCCGCCGCCGGGCCCCGGCCCGTCCGGTGCAGTGCGGTCGTCGTCAGAGCTGACGCTTGAAGCCCACATGGGACGCGACGAAACCCAGCCTCTCGTAGAAGCGGTGGGCGTCGGCGCGGGTGCTGTCCGACGTCAGCTGCACCAGACCGCATCCCTGCCGGCGGGACTCCTCGACGGCCCACTCGATCAGCAGAGTCCCGAGACCGCTGCCGCGTTCCGCGCCGTGTACCCGCACTCCCTCGATGATCGATCGCGTGGCCCCGCGCCGCGACAGCCCCGGCACCACGGTGAGCTGGAGGGTGCCCACCACCGTCCCGTCCCGCTCCGCCACGACCAGGAACTGGTTGGGGTCGGCCGCCAGCCGCTCGAACGCGGCCCGATAGGGCGTCAGATCACCCGGGGACTCCCGGGTGGCACCCAGCGGGTCATCGGCGAGCATGGCCACAATGGCGCCCAGGTCCCCGGCGGAAGCCGGGCGGATCTCGAAGTCGGTCATGCTCCGACCTTAAAGGCCGTCCCGGAAGCGCCCCGGGTCAACCGGGGTCCCGTGATTCCGGGGTTTCGCATGGTCCGGTCCCGGTGCCCGGCGGACGGCCCGGGGCCGGACGGGTGCCGGGTCGCGGCAACCCTCGGTCCCGGGCCACGAACGGTGGGCCAGGGGGTGCCGCCGGGGCGGGCCCACGCCCCGGCGGCGGACCGCCGACGGGAGACAGCGCGTCGACGGAGTCGGAAGTCAGTGGTCCGGGGCCTCGGTGAAGGCCAGCCGGGCTGCGCGGCGCCAGCGATTGGCCGGCTGCCGTGGGTGCAGGGCCGCGATCGCGGCGCAGTATTTGGTGAAGACCGCGGGCCGTACGCCGCGGGCGTGCAGGAAGCGGTCCGCGTCGGTCAGTCCGCCGGTGGTCTTCGTCTCCACCAGTACGAGTCCCGGATCGCACCGCACCGCCTGGTCCGCGCGCACGTCGTGGCAGCGCAGGCCGGTGTCGCAGGTGATCCGTTCGCCGTCGGAGACCAGGGTGGCCCGCCGGTAGTCCGTGACGATCGACGGCGACAGGGTCTCGGGGGCAGCCATCCGGTAGGCGCTGCGCAGCCGGTCGGCGAGGAAGGCCAGATACGGGGCGTCCAGTGGGGTGTCGGCGCCGGTGAGGGGGCGGCGGTGCTTCACGGTCTCGCCCCGGCCGCTCTTGAGCTTGATCTCGAACTGCCGCAGTCCGGAGTCCTGATAGACCCGTTCACGAATCTTGAACCGTCGGCGGCGGCCCTGCCGGTGCTCGTGGAAGCAGCGCCAGTCCGGGGTGTCGTAGTAGACGGAGTGGTAGCGGAACCAGCGGAGCCCGTCGATGGTGAGGATCCGGAAGGGGCCGCCGGGTCTGGCCGGGTCGGTGAGATGGGCGACCAGGTCGGTGAAGACGGTGTCGGGGACGAGATAGGCGTGGTCGAACCGGGCCATCAGCTCCGCCCGGGCCTGGACTTGGGCCAGGGAGACGGGTGCGGCCGGGAGGACCGACTCGGCGACGGCGTCCAGCTGGGGAAGTACCAGCTGACCGGGGACGGCGGGCGCCGGGGCGCCTGCGGCAGGGCTCACACCGACTCCAGTTCGGGCCGGTCCCCGCTCCGGTCCGCTTCGGCGGCGGAGTCGGAGGACCGGACGCGTCCCGCGGGCGCCTTCGGTGTCCGGTAGCGGACGTCGACCACGGTCAGATCGCGGACGTAGTCGACTTCCAGCACGGTCCAGTTGAGGGGTTCGCCGAGCCGCAGATAGAGATCATTCCGCAGATCCTCCGGATTTCCGTAGACCGCGTCGAGGGTCACGACGGCCCGGCGGGACCGGGCGAAGAGTCGCGGATGGTCGGCCGCGTACACCACGACCAGCAACAGCAGGGTAAGCGCCCCGGCTTCCCGGAGTTCGAGTTGCGGCAGGCCGCAGACAAGTCCGATCACCAAGGTGGTGAAGTAATAGGCGACCTCTTCGTGCTGGATGGAATCCGACCGCAGCCGGATTATCGACAGTACCCCGAACAGGCCGAATCCCAGCGCCGCACCGCCGCCGCTGCCGATCTGGGCGAGCGCAGCGACCACGGTGAACAGGGCGGCGTTGAGGGCGAGATAGGCGGGGAGCAGATCGCGGCGCCGGTGCCGCGGATAGTAGACCGCGAAGGTGAGTATGCCGACCGCCGTTAGATCCAGGGCTAAGTGGGCGGCGAGTTGTCTCAGGGACTCCATGAGCTACCTCCGGAACGGAAACGTGAAGTAGGGCCAAGATTCCGGAAATCGTAGACGAACACCACGCAAAGAAACGGGAAAGGGCATTTCCGTTTCCACCAAAGAGGGTATGAGAATTCGTTCACAAGAATATGAGACGGCTCTCATGAGGAAGCTCATCTGACACTCATGAACGGGCCGCGACCGGAGGTGAGCGCGTCAGGGCCCGCCCCTCGGGGCGCGGTTCAGTCCGCGGCCCGCAGCACCTCGCCGAGATCGTGGGCGATGTCGTGGAGGAGATGGCGGGTGAAGAACTCGACCGTCAGCCGCTCGCCGGGCAGCCGCGGGTCCTCGCGGTCCCAGTCGGCGGGGCCGAGTACGGCGAGCCCCCGCGCCAGGGCCTCGGCGGCGGCGGCCAGCTCCCCGGCGACCCGGCGCGGATCCTCGTCGCGGTAGAGCCCGGTCAGCCGGGCCGGATCGTCCTGGTCCTCCGGCTCCGGCCCGGGCGCCGTACCGAGTGTCGCCGCCAGCCGCCGCCGGAAGAGCAGGCACATATCGCGGACGTGGCAGCCGTGTTCGAGGGGCGACCAGGCGAGGACCCCCACCCGCCCGGTGGGAGTGCCGGGGTCGGCGAGGACGCGCCGCCAGCGGAGCGCGTAGTCGCGCAGTACGTCGGGGGCGGTGGCGCGGTCGAAGGGCCGGTCACCGAAGTCGCAGCGGCGGCAGTGCGGAAGCGGGAGGGACGGAGAGACCGGGACGGGCCGCGTCAGCGGTGTCGCGCTCATCGAACCACGGGTTCCTTCCTCATGGTCACCGTCCGCGCCGGTCGCCGGAGATGCCGTCCGCGGCGGTCGCCCGTCCCGGTGTCACCACCACTGGGTGTACGGGACATCGGACAGCATCCGAGTGTAGAACCCGTATTGGTTCGATGCAATCCTGGATATTGCACTCGGTGCAATCCCGTGATTGGATGCGCGCACATGCGGGCCGGGGGTTCCTCCGGGGAGGAGGGGCGTTGACGGACTATCAGAGCGTCGCGGACACGGTGACCGAGGAGATCCGTTCCGGCGGACTGCGGCCGGGTGACCGGCTGCCGCCGCTGCGGGAGTTCGCCCGGCTGCGGGGCATCGCGCCCTCCACCGCCGGCCGGGTCTACCGGGAACTCGCCCGCCGGGGGCTGACCTCGGGCGAGGTCGGCCGGGGCACCTTCGTCCGGGCCGCCCCCGATCCGCTCACCCCCTCCCCCGCGCTCACCGGCGGCGGGCGCAGCCCGGTCGATATGGGGCTCAACTACCCGGTGGTACCGGAGCAGTCGGAGCTGCTGGCCCGGGCGATGGGCCCGCTGCTACGGCCCGGAACCCTGGATCCGGCCCTCGCGCCGACCGGCCCGGCCGGTACCCCGGCGGCCCGGGAGGCCGCCGCCGATCTGCTGGCCCGCGGCGGCTGGCGGCCCGCCCCCGACCGGGTGCTGTTCACCGGGAACGGCCGGCAGGCGGTCGCCGCGACCCTGGCCGCGCTGGTTCCCCCCGGCGGCCGGGTGGGGGTCGAGGAAGTCACCTACCCGGCGGTCAAGTCACTGGTGACCCGGCTGGGGGCGACGGTCGTTCCGCTCGCGGTCGACGAGGACGGGCTGGTGCCCGAGGCGCTGGAACGGGCCCGGCTCGGCGGCCCGCTGGACGCGGTCTACGTCCAGCCGACGCTGCACAATCCGCTCTCCGTGACGATGTCCCCGGCGCGCCGGGCGGCCCTCGCGGAGGTGCTGCTACGGCTGGGAATCACCGCTGTCGAGGACACCGTCTGGGCGTTCCTCCGGGACGACGTACCGCCACTGGCCGCCCTGGCGCCCGAACGGACCGTCCTGGTGGACAGCCTCTCCAAGCGGATCGCCCCGGGGCTCAATCTGGGATATGTGGTGGTCCCGCCCGCCCTGCACGCCTCGGTCGCGGTCGCGGTGCGCTCCGGCGGCAGCCAGCCCATGGGCTTCGTACTGGAGGCGGCGTCGCGCTGGCAGCGGGACGGCACCGTACGGACCCTCGTCCGGGCCAAGCAGCGGCAGGCCGCCGCCCGTCAGCTCACCGCCCGGCGGCTGCTGGCGGACTTCACCATCCGGACCGAACCGACCTCGTACCACTGCTGGTGGGAGCTGCCGGGCGGCTGGCGCTCCGATACCTTCGTCGCCGCCGCGGCCCGCCGGGGCATCGGGGTCGTCCCGGCCGCGGCCTTCGCGGTGGCCCGCCACCGGGAGATCGACGCGGTCCGGATCGGGCTGGCGTCTCCCCCGGAACCGGTGCTGGAACGGGCCCTGACCATCCTGGCCCAGCTGGCCCGCTCCGCCCCCGACGACCTGGTCGGGGATTAGGCCCCGCCGAGGGTCGGGAGTCGCGGCGGGCCGGGGTGTACGGCGCGCCGACGGCGCCGTACACCCGGGCGGGGTCAGATGCCCGCCGACGCCATTTCGATGATCGAGCGGTAGTAGGCGGCGGTCGAGACCACGCACGCCTTGTACTGGCGGTCCCCCCGGACGGCGAGGAAGTAGTCCCTGATGTTCTTCCAGTACGAGACCAGATAGCCCAGGCCCGGGCGGAAGCCGGGCGGCTTGGGCACCAGGGCGTAGGCGGCGGAGCACTGGATGATGCGGTCGGTCGCCTGCGACAGCACATCGGCGACGTCGGCGTTCATGTTCCAGCCCGCGGCCAGTTCGGGGGTCCAGATCGACCCGGCGATCTCCCGCAGCTTCTCCTGCTCCTCCGGGGTGGGCTGGCTCTGGATCGCGACCGGGGCCGCCTGGGAGGCGGGCGCCGGGGCGGGTGCGGCCTGTGCCGTGCCGGTGCCCCCGGCGACGAGCAGCGCGCCGGAGACGGCGAGCGCGACCGCCGAGACGATCGCCGGTCTGCGGGTACGGGTATTCATCGACGGACCCCTCCTGTCGCCCGCCGGATCGGCGGGCCTCCGTGTTTGCTCTGTGTCTGCTCCGGGTGATCGGATGCGCGAAGCACGCTGGCAGCCGGTCCGGGTGCCGTCAACGGCGCCTCGTCGGCCGTCCGGAGCGCCGTCCGCTATCCGGGCGGGTTCCGCGAGCGGTGGACAGGCCCAACTCGGAGCACTAACCTCCGACTTGGTCTAGACCTAATGGGCCGATGGTCAGCCCCGCACGCACTGCTCCCGGCGGGACCGGGGCACCCGGCAGTGCGCCGGAGCGCCACCGGGCCGCATGCGGCACCCACTGCCCACTCCATCCCCCCACTCATGGAGCACAGCATGCGAAGAAGAATCCTCCCGTCCCTGCTCGGCATGGGCATGGCGGGCCTGCTGACCTTCGCCGTAACCGGCAGCGCCCAGAGCCACGGCTATGCCGACTCCCCGGTCAGCCGGCAGAAGCTCTGCCAGACCGGCGCCGTGCAGAACTGCGGCCAGATCGAATGGGAGCCGGAGAGCGTCGAAGGCATCAAGGGCTTCCCGCAGGGCGGCGCGCCCGACGGCAAGATCTGCGCCGGAGGCATCGGCCGGTTCTCCGAGCTGGACGACCCGCGCGGCGGCAACTGGCCGGCGACCCAGCTGACGGCGGGCCAGGAGCACACCTTCCTGTGGCGCATCAAGGTCCGGCACGCGACGAGCGACTTCCGTTACTACATCACCAAGGACGGCTACGACCCCGCCAAGCCCCTCACCCGGGCCGACCTGGAGCCGCAGCCCTTCCTGACCGTGCCGTTCGGCGGGGTCAGGCCGCCGTCGACGGTGACCCACACCGGTGTGCTGCCGCAGAAGTCCGGCCGTCACATCATCCTCGGCGTCTGGACCATCGCGGACACCGACGGCGCCTTCTACAACTGCTCCGACGTGAAGTTCTGATCGGCGGTACCGCGTCACGACGGTGATCGGGGCGACCGTCGCGCGGAACCCGACGGCCCCGGCCCCGGCCGGGGTCGTACGGACCGCGGCGGTCCGGGAACATGGGCCCGGACCGCCGCACCGCCCGCCCGCCGTCGCCGTGTGCGGTGGCGCGTCCGGCCGGACAGGGCACCGTCACGCCGGTGGCGTACAGGCGTGTGCGGTCGGACGCGTCCGGCGGGTGGCGGGCATACGCGCGCGGCGGTTCAGCCGCCGTCCAGCCAGCCCCGGGCCCGGAGTTCCACCACGAACCGGCCGTACGCGTCCTCCAGCGCCGCGCGCTCGTCCCGTACCGGCTCCACCTCGCCGTCGGCGCCCGGGCCCGCCATGGCGGCGGCGCTCCCCGTCAGATCCTCGTGGAGCGTGCCGGAGGCCGCGAGCAGGGCCGCGCCGAAGGCCGTCTCGGCCCGTCCGGCCACCCGGACCGGCCGGTCGAGCACGGTGGCCCGGATCCGGGTCCACACCCGGCTGCGGCTGCCCCCGCCCGCCGCGTACAGCGGCCCCGAAACGGGCACGCCCAGGCCCGCCAACCGCTCCACGGCCAGCCGTTCGAGAAAGGCGACGCCCTCCAGCGCGGCCCGGTGGGCGTCCGTCTCGTCCTCGGGCGCGCCCAGTTCGAACCCCCGGGCACCGGCCGCGACGAACGGGAACCGCTCCCCCTCGCGGCGCAGCGGATAGCGGACGTACGAGGCGGGCCCCCGCTCGGCTGCGGCCAGGTCGAGCGCGCCGAGCCGCGCCGGGGAGAGCCCCGCCAGCGCCTCGCCGCCGGTACTGGACGCACCTCCGGGCAGCCACCAGCCGTCCGGATGGCGGTGGCTGTACAGGGCGCCCGCCGGATCGCGGACCAGCTCCGCGCAGACCCCCTTGAGCACATAGGTGGTACCCAGCACACCGACGAACTGGCCGGGCGCCACCGCACCGGTGGCGAGCTGTCCGGCGCAGCCGTCGGTCATCCCGAGCCGTACGGAACAGCCCGCGGGCAGCCCGGTGGCCCCGGCCGCCTCGGGCGACACGGTCCCGGCCTCCGTGGTGGGCGCCGCCACGGCGGGCAGCAGTCCGGCGGGGAATCCGAGCGCGTCGAGGACGTCGGCGGCCCACTCGCCCGCCCGGGGGTCGTACCCCGTCTTCAGGGCGTGGCTCCAGTCGGCCCGTACCGCCTCCCCGGTGAGCGCGCGGCCCACCACGTCGGGGGTGTGCAGGATCCCCCGCAGCCGGGGGCCGTGGGCTCGCAGGCACCAGACGGCCCGGCCGAGGGCGGCGGTGGGGCCGACGGTGAGGCCGAGGGCGTCCCAGCGGGCCGCACCGGCACGCTGGGCCGCCGCGTTCAGTGCGGCGGCGCGCCGGTCGTCGTACATCAGGGCCGGGCCGATGAACCGGCCGCCGGGGCCCGTGGGGACGATGGTGCCGGAGGTGGCGCAGACGGCGACGGCGACGGTCTCCCGGCCGCCGCCGGGCAGCGCGCCGGTGACCCGGCGCAGCGCCGACCGGACGGCGGGCCACCAACTCTCCGCGTCCTGCTCGCTGGTGCCGCCGGGGCCCCGGACCGGATCGGGCAGACGCTCACGCGCCTCGGCCCGGGCCTCGCCCCGGGCGTCCACCGCGAGGGCGCGGACGGACGCGGTGGCGATATCGATCCCGACGACCACGGGACGGCTGCTCATCCGGAACCGGTCCTCTCACGGGCGGCGGGCCGGGCAGGGGCCCGCCGGTGATGGCTCTCGCCCGGGTGAAATTAACACGGGTCCCGTGAATTCAACACGCTTTCCACAGAGGTGCCGGACCGGGGGGCGGAGGCGCGGCGGCGAACCGGCTCGGGCGGTCAGCGCGCGACGGGCGCCACGGTGACAGAGGTGCTCTCCCGGAGCCGGGCCAGGACGTCGGGGGCGACCCCGTCGTCGACGACGAGTTCGTCGAGATCGCCCACCGGTCCGACCCGGTGCAGTGCCGTACGGGCGAGTTTGGTGTGGTCCATCAGCATCGCGGTCCGGGCGCCGGAGCGCAGCATCGCCCGCTTGACCAGCACCACGTCCTGTTCCTGGTGGTAAGCGAGCCGGGCGTCGAGCGCGGAGGTCGAGACCACGACCAGATCGACCGAGAGCGCCTCCACGGCCTCGACGCAGGGCACTCCGAGGTACGAGTCATGGGTACGGGAGTACTCGCCGCCCAGGGCGATCAGCCGGACGTCGTCACGTTCGGCGAAGACGTCCACCACCCGGCGGGCGTTGGTGACCACGGTGAGGGGTGCCAGCCCGGCCAGTATTCGGGCCAGGGCGAGGACCGTGGTCGAATCGTCCAGCATCACCGACATCCCCGGCTCCACCAGGGCGGCGGCGGCCCGTGCGACGGCCTCCTTCTCGGCCGTGTTCACCCCGAGCCGGTAGTCGAGGCTGGATTCGAAGACCGTGGACGGCAGGGCCGAGGCACCGCCCCGGAACCGCCGCAGCACGCCCCGGCGTTCGAGGTCGTCCAGGTCGCGGTGGACGGTCATCAGGCTCACTCCGGTGAGCCGGGCGAGATCAGCGCCGGTGGCGGTGCCGTGCTGGACGACATGATCGGCGATGAGCCGTCTGCGCTGGTCGCCGGAGTTCTTGGTCATGAAGGTCAGTCTCGCGTACGGTCCGCGGACTCCGGGGCGGCCGTCCGGGCCCGCGCCCCACCGCCGTCGGCACCGAAAGCGGTGGCGGCGGTGGGGATGTTCAGGCTGTAGAGCGCGGCCCGGCCCGTCTCGTCCGCCGTGAACCGGATCTCGGTCACGGCCGTATTGTCGAGCCGGGGGAAGAGCAGCCGGTAGCGCCCCAGGGGCAGCCCCAGCAGCGCGCAGAGGGCGATCCTCAGCAGGGTGCTGTGGGCGACGACCAGGACCGTGCCGCCGGGGTGACGTACCGCCAGCTCGCGCAGGGCGGTGGTGGCCCGGGCCGCGACCGCCGCGAGAGGCTCGGCGCCCGGGAAGAGACCGGAGTCGGCGTCCTCGCGGAAGCGCCGTACCGCCTCCGGGTCCTCGGCGGCCATCTCCGCGATGGTCCGGCCCTCGCCCCAGCCGAAGTCCATCTCCCGGAGCCCCGGGACGACTTCCAGCGGGAGGCCGAGGGCGTTGGCGGCGGGCTCGGCGGTATGCCGGGCGCGGCCCAGCGGGGAGGCCACGACGGCGCTCACCCCGGCCTCGGCGGCCCAGCGCGCCAGGGCGGCCCCCTGCTCCCGGCCTTCGGCGGTGAGGGCGATATCGGAGATCCCGGCATAGCGGTTCTCGGCGTGCCATTCGGTCTCGCCGTGCCGGACGAGCAGAAGGCGCGCGGTGCGCGAGGTCATCGGGGCAGTCCTTTCCGGAGACGGACGGGATCGGGCGCGGTGGCCGGACCGCCGCGGCGCCGGGGGCGGCGGGGGCCGGAGGCGGCTCGGGTCGCGGGGCTCGCCGGAGGAGTCGGGATGAAAGACCGTAAAGGGGACGGGTCGTCATTGCTGCTTCACATCACCGCTGTTAAATTTAACAGACACTTCTCGCCCGGTTCCCGGCCCTTGCCGGGTCGGCCACCCCGACGACCGTCGCCCCTCCGGCGCCACCGACCGCCGCGCCGTCCGCTTCCGCAGGTCTCCCCCCCGTGGGGCCCTCCCCCTGGGGTCCCGCAGAAGGAACGGTCCTCATGCGTATCCTCGCCGCCGGTGACCACTTCGTCCGTCCCGAACTGATCCGGACCGCCCTCGCCCAGGAGCTGCCCGGGTCCGGCGGGGACGCCCCCGAACTGGTCGAGCTGACCCTGCCCTGGCCCTATGAACCGTTCGGCCCGGTCGGCGGGGTGCGCGAGGCCAGCGGCACGGAGGAGGAGCTGATCGGGGCGCTGGCCGGGGTCTCGGTCTGTGTCACCCAGATGGCGCCGTTCACGGAGCGGGTGTTCGCCGCCTCGTCCGGGCTGCGGCTGGTCGCGGTCTCCCGGGGCGGCCCGGTCAATGTGGATCTCGCCGCGGCCACCCGGCACGGGGTGGCGGTCAGCTTCGCCCCCGGCCGTAACGCCCCGGCCGCGGCCGAATTCGCGATCGGGCTGATGCTGGCCGCGATGCGCCGGATCAGCACATCGGACGCCGCCCTCCAGCGGGGTGTCTGGCGCGGTGACCTCTACGCGTACGACAAGGGCGGCATCGAACTCGACGGGGCCACCGTGGGACTGGTCGGCTACGGCGCCATCGGGCGGATCGTCGCCCGGGTCCTGCTGGCGTTCGGTGCCCGGGTGCTGGTCGCCGATCCGTACACGGACCCGGCGAAGGCGGCGGCCGAAGGGGTGGAGCCCGTCGAATTGGACACCCTGCTGCGGCGCAGTTCGGTGGTGAGCCTGCACGCCCGGCTCACCGAGGAGACCCGGCAGCTGATCGACGCCCGGCGGCTGGCCCTGCTGCCGCCCGGCGCGGTGCTGGTGAACTCGGCGCGCGGCGGGCTGCTGGACCACGGGCCGCTGCCCGACATGCTGCGGACCGGCCGGCTGGGCGCGCTCGCCCTCGATGTGTACGACATCGAACCGGTGCCGGACGACTGGCCGCTGCGCGCCGCCCCCAATGTGATCACCACCCCCCATCTGGCGGGCGCCACCCGGCAGACGGCGCACCGGGCCGCGACGATCACCGCGGCCGAGGTGGGCCGGTTCACCCGCGGCGAGCCGCTCGCCCATCCGGCCAACCCCGAGGTGTTCGCGGCGGACCGGCCGTGACCCCCGCCCGGGGGCGCGGCGGCGCCCGGACGGAGATCGGGGCGGGCCGGACGGCGGCGGGGGTCCGGTCATGACGGCGGTCCTCGGGGTGGACGTCGGTACCTCGGTCACCAAGGCGGTCCTTTTCGACGAGTCGGGCGCCGAGGTCGCTTCGGCCGCGCGGCGTTCCCGGCTGGAGCGGCTGCCCGGCGGCCGGGTGGAGCAGGATCCGGACGATGTCGTGGCGAGTGTGGGTGCGGTGGTCCGCGAGGTGGTGGCCTCGGCCGGGCGGGCGCCGGACGCCCTGGCGCTCACCGGCCAGGGCGACGGGCTGTGGCTCCGGGACGAGGACGGCCGGGCGGTCCGTCCGGCGATCTCCTGGATGGACGCACGGGCTTCGGACCTGGTCACCCGCTGGCTGGCGGACGGCACGATCCGGCGGGCGTACGGATTCACCGGCTCGGGAATGTTCCCGGGCTGCCACGGACCGCTGCTCAACTGGCTCCAGGAGTACGAGCCTTCGGCGCTGGACCGGGCGGCCGTCGCCGGGTACTGCGTGGACGCGGTGGCCCAGCGGCTGACCGGGCGGGTCTGTCTGGACGCTTCCGACGCGACGCTGCCGTTCCTCGATCCGCGGACCCGGAGCTACGCGCCGGGGGCGCTGGCCGCCTGCGGGATCGCGGATCAGGCCCGGCTGCTGCCGGAGCCCGCGGCGCCGGGTACGGTCCTCGGCCTCGACGCCACCGGGGCCGGGCTGCTGGGGCTCGCCGAGGGGCTGCCGGTGGTGGCGGGGCCGTACGACCTTCCGGCCTGTGCGATCGGGAGCGGGGTACGGGAGCCGGGCGACGGGCTGCTGATTCTCGGGACGACCCTGGCCAGTCAGGTCCTGACGGACCGGGTGGAGCTGGATCCGGCGGCGGAGCCCGCCGGGATGTGGCTCTGTACGCCCGTGCCGGGGCGCTGGCTGCGGGCCATGCCCGCGATGGTCGGCACGGCGGCCCTGGAGTGGGTGCTCGGACTGGTCGGCGCCGGTACGGACGATGTGGACGGGCTGCTGGCGGCGAGCCCGCCGGGGGCGCGGGGCGTGACGGCCCTGCCGTTCCTCTCGGAGGCGGGCGAGCGGGCCCCGTTCGTGGAGCCCGCCGCGCACGGGCGGCTCGACGGTCTGAGTCTGGCGACCGGCCCGGCGGATGTGGTGCGAGCCGTCTGTGAGGCCGTGGCCTATGCCGCCCGGCACTGTCTGGAGACCGCGGGGCTCACCGGGACGCTGGCGCTCTGCGGCGGCGGTACCCGCTCGGTGCTCTGGGCCCAGCTGATCGCCGATGTCCTCGGTGTCCCGGTCCGGATTCCCGAGGCCGAGCAGGTCGGGGCGGCCGGGGTGGCGGCCGTGGCGCGGATGTCGCTCGGTACGGATCCGGGGCCCGGGGCGCTGCCGGGGCACCGGACCGTGGATCCCCGGCCCGGTGCCGGGGCACGGTACGAGGCGGGGTACGCGCGGTACCGCGACGAGCTGGCGGTCGTCCGGGCGCGCTGGGGCGGGCCGGACCTCAGCGCGCACCGCAGCTGACCGAATGCTCCTTATCCAGGTCCAGGTCCGGGTCCGGGTCCGGGTCCGGGTCCGGGTCCGGGTCCGGGTCCGGGGATCGGCGTCTCGGCGGCTCGGTCCCGGGCGGGGCCGCCTCGGTCGCCTCCCCGGCGGCGGGGTCACTCCATTCAGTCGATCGCCGGTGGACTCGCTCTGCTGAATCTCGGCTCCGCAGACCGGTTCGCGGTCGTCGGAGGGGTACGGCTTCCGGCGGTGGTCCCGGATGCCGTGGTCCGGTGTTCCCGGGGCCCCGTGGGCGGGCCGGATCCGGTCCGGCGCGTCCGCCACCCGCTCCCGGAAGGACCCCATGCGACCGCGACTCCCCTCACGGCCGGCGTTGACGGCCCTCCTGTCCGCCGCGACCGTCATCGCCCTGTCGACGGGGCACGGTACGGCCCTCGCCCGTCCAACCGCCGAGTCGGTCCCGGCCGCCGACACGCCGCCGCCGCTCCCCGCCGTGATCGACGGCGGGGTCTGGCGGTCCGGACACCTCCAGGGGACGGCTCTCGACCGGACCCGTGGGGTCATGTACTTCTCCTTCACCGATCTGCTGGTGATGACGGATCTGTCGGGACGGCCACTCGGTTCGGTGACGGATATCCCGGGCCATCTGGGTGATCTGGACGTCGATCCGGTCACCGGCTGGTTGTACGGCTCGCTGGAGTACAAGGCGGCCGACGCCTTCTATATCGCCGTCTTCGATCCGGACCGGATCACCCGGACAGGTCTGGACGCGCTGACGTCGGGCGTGATGACCACGGTTCATCTGAGGCAGATCGCCGAGGACTACACCGCGGACATGAACGGGGACGGCGTCTTCGACGGCGATACCGGTGACACCCCCGACCACCGGTACGGCACCAGCGGTATCGACGGTCTCTCCTTCGGCCCGGCGTTCGGCGGCGGGGGCAGTCGGCTGACCGTGACCTACGGCGTCTACGGCAACACGGCCCGGCAGGACAACGACCATCAGGTGCTCCTCCAGTACGACATCCGCGACTGGGGCCGTTACGAGCGGCCCCTGTCGACGGCGGATCCGCATCGCAGCGGTCCCGCGTCCTATGACGGCCGGTACTTCGTCCATACCGGCAATACCGCCTTCGGGGTGCAGAACCTGGCCTGGGATCCGGCGACCGGCGACTGGCTGATGGCTGTCTACCGAGGGAAGAAGCCGGACTTCCCCAACTACACGTTCTATGTGATCGACGGCTCGGCGCCGGTCCGGATCGCACCGGTCCGGGGTCAGCCGGTGCCGCAGCTGGGGCGGCATCTGACGCTGCGACAGGGTGCGCTGGTAGATCCGGTGACCGGGATCTCCGGCTATCTCGGGGGCGGTCAGTACGGCCTCGTCCCCGTCGGCGACGGTACCCACTACGTCGCCGAGACGGGGACCGTGGCTTCGGACGGCGTCACACTTCAGAAGGGACGCGTGGTGCTGCGCCGCTGGACGGGCGGGGTGAATCCGTTCGGTCCGGTGACTCCGGCCTCCGCCGCCGGTCCGGGGATCCGGAAGGCACCGAGGGCCGTGCTCGGTCCGCGGGTTCAACCGGTGCCACGGGGCGGGGCGCGGCACTGACCGGCGGTATGTGCCGGAGCAGGACTCCGACGAGTACGGCCGTGACGAGGGCGAACCCGGCGCTGAGCAGGGCCGCCCACTGGAGGCCGTGGGTGAAGGACTCCCGGGCCGAGGCGATCAGGGTGTCCCCGCCGCCCGGTATCCGGTCGGCGAGCGCGAGGGCGGCGCCGAGGGTGTCACGGGCCTCGGCGGGGGCGCCGTCGGGCATCCCGGACCAGTAGACGGCGGCCGCCGCGCTGCCGGTGACGGCGATGCCCAGGGCGAGGCCGAGGTCGTAGGCCGTCTGGCCGGTGGCCGCGGCGGCGCCCGCCTTCTCCGGGGGTGCCGAGCCCACGGCGAGGGTCGTCCCCAGGACGCTGATCGGCGCGATGCCGAACATGATCACGGCGAGGGCCAGGGAGACCGGCACCACGCCCTCGGCGACGGCGAGAGTGGCGTAGCCGCCGAGGGCGACCGCGAGTCCGGCGACGACGACCGCGGCAGGGCGGAGCCGTCGTACCAGAAGGGGTGTCAGCTGGGAGCCCAGGACCAGGCCCGCGGCGCCCGGCAGCAGCCACAGACCGGCCTCCAGCGGGGACTTCCCGGCGACGCCCTGGAGGTACTGCGGAACCAGGTACTCCACACCGTTGAGGGCCGTCATGCCCAGCAGCAGGGCGAGCAGGGCGCCGGTGAAGGCCCGGTTCCGGAAGAGCCGCAGGTCGAGCAGGGGGTGTTCGAGGCGGTGCTGGCGGCGGACGAACGCCGTCGCGAAGGCCGCTCCGGCGGCCAGGGCGAGGGCCGTTCCGGCGTCCGGCCCGTGGGCCGCCACGGTCTTGACGGCGTAGATCAGCGGCAGGACGGCGAGCAGGAAGAGGGCGACGCTCGCCAGGTCGAGTCGGCCGGCGGCCGGATCGCGGTACTCGGGCAGCAGCGCGCGGGCGAGCAGCAGCACGGGCAGCATCACCGGGACACCGATCAGAAAGACGGACCCCCACCACCAGCGGTCGAGCAGTACGCCGCCGATGACGGGCCCGGCGGCGAGTCCGACGGAGAGGGCGGTCACCCACATGGCGACGGCGGTGGCGCGCTGCCGGGCGTCGGTGAACATAAGGCTGATGAGGGCGAGGGTGGAGGGGAGGACGGCGGCTCCGGCGACCCCGAGCAGGGCGCGGGCGGCGATCAGTGTCAGGGGGTCGGTGGCGTAGGCGGCGAGCAGGGACGCGGCGACGAAGCCCGCCGAGCCGTACAGCAGCAGCCTTCGGCGGCCGATACGGTCACCGAGGGTTCCCATCACGACCAGGGTTCCAGCGGTGAGGAAGCCGTAGATATCGGTGATCCAGAGGAGTTCGCTGCCGGTGGGTTCGAGATCGCCGGCGAGGAAGGGGGTGGCGAGCCAGAGGACTCCGAGGTCGGCGGTCATCAGGGTGACGGGCAGCAGTAGGACGGCGAGTCCCAGCCAGGGGCGGCGGACGCCGCCCGCCGGGGGTGCGGTGGTCATACGGAGACCTTCGTTCCATAGTGGTCGGGGACGGGCGGGGCGGCGGCGGGGCGGCCGGGGAGTACGGCCGCCTCCGCTTCGGTGAGGAGTTCCTGGACGCGCGCGGGGCGTCGGTGCGGGGCGATTCCGGAGAGTTCCGTGTCATGGAGGAGCCGGACCCGGGCGTCGGCTATGCCGCAGAAGCCGGAGACTCCGATCCGGAGCTGGAGGTCGAGGGCGTCGCCGAGGCCACGGCGGGCGTAGTCGTCGGCGGATGCCCCGGCGAGCCCGAGCCAGATCATGCGCTTCCCGGCGAGCCGCGGTGTGCTGCGGCCGTATGCGAAGCCGTAGTTCCAGACCCGGTCGATCCAGCCCTTGAGGACGGCGGGGACCGAGTACCACCAGACGGGGAAGACGACGACGATGTCCCGGGCGCTCACGATCCGGGCCATCTGGGCGCGGACCTCGGGCGAGTACTCCTTCTCCCGGTTCTCCCAGTCGGGTTCGTCGGCGGGGGTGAGCCGGGGGTCGAAGCCCTCCGCGTACAGATCGAGGACGTCGACGCTGCCGCCGTTCTCGGTGAGCCGGTCCCGCAGCCGCCCGGCGACACGGGCGGTCAGGGAGTCGGTCCTGGGGTGGGCCAGGACCAGCAGGGTGTGCCGTCCCGGGGTGCGGGCGGTCGCGGATTCGAGGTCAGATGCCAAGGCCGGACCCTCCGCTCACATCGATGTTCTGGCCGGTGACCCAGCGGCCGTCGGAAGAGGCCAGGAAGGCGACCGCGTCGGCGACGTCCTCGGGCTGTCCCACCCGGTTGAAGACGGAGTACGCCGCGGCGGCGGCCTTGGCGTCCGCATCGGCCATCCAGGGGTGGATATCGGTCTCGATGGTGCCCGGGGAGACCGCGTTGACCGTGATGCCGCGGGGGCCGAGGGTCTGCGCCAGGGTGAGCGTGAGCACTTCGACGGCGCCCTTCGCGGCGGCGTACGAGGTCATCCCGGGGAAGGCGACCTTGGTGACGCCGGAGGAGATGTTGATGATCCGGCCGCCGTCGCGCAGTCGGCTGAGGCCGCGCTGGACTATGAAGAAGGGGGCCTTGGCGTTGACGGCGAAGACCCGGTCGTAGTCCTCTTCGGTGACCTGGTCGATGGTGCCGTTGCCGACCACGCCCGCGTTGTTGACGAGGATGTCGGCCCCGTCGGCGTGCTGGTCGAAGGCGGCCCACAGGGCGTCGGCGTCGCCGGGTACGCCGAGTTCGGTACGGAGCAGGAAGCCGCTGCCGCCCGCGGCATCCACGGCCGCGAGGGTGTTCTTCGCGGCGGCGTCGTTCGCGGCGTAGTGGATGCCGACGCGGGCTCCCTCCGACGCGAGGCGCAGGGCGATCGCACGGCCGATGCCCCGGCCGGCTCCGGTGACGAGGGCGGTCTTCGCGTGCAAGCGGTCCATGGTGGGGTCCTTCCGGTGTGCCGTCCGCCTGTTGCGGTCGGCTTGTGACGACGAGACTGCGCCCCCGGTGTTCGGGTCCGGCTCGGAAGATGTTCGGGCCGGTTCGGGGCGGGTTCGGACCCGGCTGCGACCGGTCGGAGCCGGGGGCCTGTGGATAACCGCGGCGTGATCGCGGGCGTGTGACAGGGTGCGGCGAGGAACGGCGGTGTCGTGACCCGGGCGAGGGCCGGGGTACGGGGGAAGGAGCGGGCATGCGCGATACGGGCGGGGTCGGGCCGGGTGGGTTCGGGTTCGGGATTCTCGGCGAGGTGACGGTCTGGGCCGGGGACGGCAGCCCGGTACGGGTTCCGGAGTTGAAGGTCCGTACGCTGTTGGCTTCCTTGCTGGTCGATCCGGGGCGGCCGGTCGCCGCGCACCGGCTGATCGACGATCTGTGGGGCGACGACACTCCGGGGCGGCCGGTACGGGCGCTTCAGGCGAAGGTGTCGCAGCTGCGCCGGGTGCTGGCCGGGTCCGCGCCCGACGGCCGGGAGCTGCTGGTGTCCCGGGCGCCCGGTTATCAACTGGTCCCGGGCGAGGGCGCGCTGGACGCGGCTCACTTCCGCACCCTCGCGACCCGGGCCCGTCGGGTGCCCGACCCGGCGGTCCGGTCCGGGCTGCTGGCGGAGGCCCTGGCGATCTGGCGCGGGCCCGCCTTCGCGGACTTCGCCGACCGGTCCTTCGTCCGGGCGGCGGCGGCCCGCTGGGAGGAGGAGCGGCTGACCGCGGTCGAGGACCGGTCGGAGGCCCGGCTGGCGCTCGGGGACCATGCGGCGCTGGCGGCCGAGCTGGCCGAGCCGGTCGCGGCCCATCCGCTGCGGGAGCGGCTGCGGGCCGCCCAGTTGCGGGCGTTGTACGCGAGCGGACGGCAGGGGGAGGCCCTGGCCGGGTACGAGTCGTTCCGCCGGGGTCTCGCCGATGAGCTGGGGCTCGATCCGGGACCGGAGCTGACGGCTCTGCACGCGGCGATGCTGCGGCAGGATCCGTCGCTCGATCCTCCGCGGCCGGTCAATCGGTCGAGCACTACTTTGCGGGCGGCATCGGAGGTATCGGTGACGCCCGTGATCTCAGCGATGTCGGTGGGGTCGACTGTTTCGGCTGATGCGGCGGCGGTCGTAGCGGCCGGGCCGCCCGCCGCGCACGGTGAGCTGGTGGGCCGGGACACAGCGGTGGCCGAGGTCGCGACGCTGCTGGCGGCGCGGCGGCTGGTGACGCTCACCGGCCCCGGCGGGGTCGGCAAGACGCGGCTCGCCCTGGCGGTCGCCGACCGGGTGGCGGGTGACTTCCCGGACGGGGTCCGGCTGGTGGAACTGGCGGGGTCGGGCCGCGATCCGGCGGAGGTGGTGGCGGCGGCCATCGGGCTCCGGGACGACGGGGTGTGGGGGTCACGGCGGCCGGGTTCGCCCGATGAGCGGCTGGCCGCCGCGTTGCGCGGGCGGCGGATGCTGCTGGTCCTGGACAACTGCGAGCATCTGGTGGAGCGGGCCGCCGCGCTGGTGGAACTGTTGCTGCGGCAGGCCCCCGGCCTGGTGGTCCTGACCACAAGTCAGGAGCCGTTGGCGCTTGCCCCGGAGACGCTCTGGCCGGTGCCACCGCTCTCCCCCGCCGCCGCCGTGGAGCTGTTCGCCGTCCGGGCCGCCGCCGGTGCGCCCGGCTTCCGGCTGGACGACGGCAACCGGGCGGCCGTGGAGGCGGTGGCGCGCCGGCTGGACGGGCTGCCGCTGGCGCTGGAGCTGGCGGCGACCCGGGTCCGGGCGCTGGGGGTGCACCGGCTGCCGGATCTGCTCGACGACCGGTTCCGGGTGCTGCGCGCCGGGCGGCGGGACGCCCCGGCGCGCCAGCGGACCCTGCGGGCGGTGATCGACTGGAGCTGGGAATTGCTGGGCGAGCGGGAGCGGGCGGTGCTGCGGCGGCTGGCCCCGCATCCGGACGGCTACACGCTGGAGGCGGCGGAGGCGGTCTGCGCGGGTGACGGTGTCGACGGGGACGATGTCCTCGATCTGCTGGCCCGGCTGGTGGACCGGTCGCTGGTGCGGGTGGTCGGGGACGGTGACCGGTACCGGCTGCTGGAGTCGGTGGCCGCCTATGGTCTGGAGCGGCTGCGGGAGGCCGGTGAGGCCGATGCCGTACGGGCCCGTCATCTCGGCCACGACGTCCGGCTGGTGGAGCGGGCCGCGGCCGGTCTGCGGGGGCCGGAGCAGTTCGGGCTGCTGGCCCGGCTGGACGCGGAGAACGGCAATCTGCGGTGGGCGGTGGACGCGGCGGGAGCCACCGGGGACATCGACGTGGCCCTGCGGTTGGTCGATGCCCTGACCTGGTACTGGGTCCTGCGGGGGCGGCTCGCCGAGGCGCGGCGGACACTGACGGCGGTTGGGGAACTCCCCGGCGGCGCCCCGGCGATGCGGGCCCGGGTGCTGGTGGCGCGGGCGGCGGTCACCGTTCTGGCCGGGGACGGCGGCAACCGGGCGGCGCTGTTCTCGGAGGCGCTGGCGGAGACCGAGGCGGCCGGGGAGGCGGGGGACGATCCGCCGGGTACGGCGATGGCCCGGGCGCGCTGGTTCCTGGGGCACGCGCTGCACGGTACGGGCGATATCTCCGCCGGTGAGGCGCTGACCGAGCCCGCCCTCGACGGGTTCCGGTCGCTGGGCGACCGGTGGGGGGAGGCGGCGGCGCTGGCGGACCGGGCGACGCAGCGGCTGCTGCGGGGCGATCTGGCGGGCGCGCGGGACGACGCGACACGGAGCGACCGGCTGTTCGCCGCCGAGGGCGATGCCTGCGGCAGGCTGTGGCCCGTCTTCCCGCTGACGGCGGTGGCCGAGATCCACGGGGATTACGCCACGGCGCGGCGGCTGCGGGAGGAGGCGCTGGTGACGGCGCGGCGGTTCGGTCTCTCGACGCAGGTGCCCGAGCTGTTGTCGGGGCTGGGCCGGGTCGCCCTGCTCACCGGGGACTTCGGGCTCGCGCGGGAGCGCCATGAGGAGGCGCTGCGGGAGTCGGCGGCGCTGGACTTCCGCTCGGGTGAGATCAACGCGCTGATCGGGCTGGGGCTCGGAGCCCGGCGCGAGGGGGATCCAAAGGCCGCCGAGCGCCATATGCGGGAGGTGCTGGACTGGCACCGGGAGGTCGGCCTGGAGGGTGGGAACGCCCTGATCCTGGCCGAGCTGGGGTTCGCGGCGGCGATGCGCGGGGACGCGGCGGAGGCGTTGCGGCTCCAGTCGGAGGGGTACGCGGCGGCGGTGACGACCCGTGATCCCCGGGCGGTGGCGCTGGCGCTGGAGGGTCTGGCGGATGCCCTGGTCCCGGTGGGCCGGGTGGAGGGGGCGGCGCTGTTGCTGGGCTGTGCGGAGGCGGCCCGGGTGGCGGCGGGCGCGCCCTTGGCGGCGGCGGAGCGGGGTGATGTGGAGCGGATCGGCGCGGCGGCGGCGGAGGCGCTCGGGGAGGCCGTTTTCGGGGGCGCGTTCGCCCGGGGCGGTGGGCTGACGCCGGAACAGGCGCTGGTGGAGGCGGGGGTGGAGGTGTGACCGGGGGCCGTACCGCGTCCGGCGTTGCGGGGCTGCGCCGCCGGGCCCGGAGGGCGCCGGTGCTCTCGCGGGGGTCAGCGGGTGGTGGTGGCGCGCTGGGTGATGATCGACGGGTCCTTCTCGGCGGTGGGCGGGGTGACCGGGGCGTGACGGGGCGGGGTGACCGGGGCGGGGCGCCGTACGGGTGAGGGCGAATCGATTCCGCATGCGCCGTGCGGGTGATGGCCGGATGCGGGTGCGTCCGTCGGGCAGAGATGGCCACGGCAACCTTCCCACCGGCAGAAAGTCCTTTGATGCGCCTTCGCTCCACCTGCGCCGTCCTCGGCGCGGCCCTGCTGCTCGCCGCCGTCCCCGGCTCCGCCTCGGCCGCCACCGGCCAGTTCCGCTACGACTACGTGACCGTGGAGGGCTATGAGGCGACCGGCTTCCTCAACGACCCGCCGAGCGGGGAGTGCCTGGATCTGCCCGGTGTGGGGCCGGAGAACCCCCGGCCCGGCGATTCGCCGAAGAACCGTACGGACGCCTGGGCGACGGTCTTCGCCGGTTCCGGCTGTACCGGGGACTGGTTCCGGCTCCGCCCGCACACCGGTGGGGCCTCGGAGCGGCTGAAGGTGCGGTCGGTCGTCTTCGACTGACGCTCCGGCAGGACGGGCCCCGCCGACCACTCCCCCGTGGGCGGTCGGCGGGGCCCGTTCCATGAGCGCGCCCGGTGGGCCTCGGGCGGTGCCCGGGACAGGGTCAGCGCGTGGAACCGGGCCGCCCCAGCAGTACGGCGGCGACCCGCTCGGCCATCTGGGCGGAGTCCGACCGCCGGGTCGGGTGGTAGGTGAGGACCATCCGGGTCCGCAGATCCCGGGTGGTGAAGATCCGGGTCCGGTAGCCGTACTGCTCCCCGGTCTTGCCCCAGATGTCCACCCCGTTCACCGGGACCCGCTGGAACCCTCGGCCGTAGCGGGCGGGGCGGCCGTCGGTCATCGGGACGGACGGGACCTGGAAGAGCTGGTCGGCCGCGCGCGGCGGCAGCAGTTCGCCGGAGAACAGGGCGGTGTGGAAGCGGAGCAGGTCGGTATGGCTGGAGACGATGTCGCCGTCGCCCCGGGACGACTCCACCCGCTGGACGGTGATATCGCGCAGGGAGCCGTCGGTCATCCGCAGGTAGCCCCGGATACGCGGTCCGCGCAGGTGGGGGTCGGCACCTGGTACATAGGTCCGGCGGAGTCCGAGGGGGCGGGCGATCCGGGTCGCGACGGCTTCGGCGTACGTCTGCCCGGTCAGTTCCTCGATCAGCAGGCTCAGCAGCAGATAGTTGACGCCCCGGTACTCCTGGACCTGGCCGGTGCCGGACGGCGGGCGGTGGGTGACGGTGGCGAGCAGTTCCTCCGGGGTCCAGCGGTCCATCCGGTGCCGCCAGACGGCTTCCGGGGTGCTTTCGTCGGGGAGCCCCACATGGTGCGGGATACCGCTGGTGTGGTCGAGCAGTTGGCCCGCGGTGATCCGGCCGAAGGAGTGCGGCAGCAGTCCGGTCGGCAGATGGCGGCCGATGGGGCCGTCCAGGTCGATCCGCCCAGCGGCCCACTGCTGGAGTACGAGGGCGGCGATGAACACCTTGGTCACACTGCCGACCCGGACCGCGTCCCCGGGGTGTGGGGGGCGCCCGGCGGCGGGGTGGGCGTATCCGGCGGAGCCGTACCAGGAGTCACCGCCCGCGCCGTCGTCCACGGTGAGCTGGGCGCAGGTGGCGTGCGGGGTGGTCAGATCGGAGATCGCGGCGCGTAAGGCCCGGTCGCGGTCGGAGCCGGGAGCCCGGGTGACGGGGCGGCGGAGAGTCCGCGCGGCCGCCGGGCCCGCGGTCGCGCCGAGGACACCGAGAGCGGCGGGCAGGGTGGCGGCGCCGAGGACGAGCCGTCGCGAAGGAGGTCGTGTCATGCCGTCAGCCTCGCCGTCGCGGGTGGCCGGGCCATCGGGGTTCCCCCGGGCCCGACCCTGGGAACGACCCCGAGCCGCCCCCGGATCCCGGCCCGTCCGGAACGGATGCCGCCCGCGAAGCCGAAGCCGCGGGCGCGGCCGTTGCCGCACCCGGTCGCGCCGGACACCGCTCAGCTGCCCGACGCGAACGGCCCCCGGGGGTACGGGACTCGTGGTCCCGTACCCCCGGGGGCCGGAGGGTCGGCGGCGGCGGGGAGGTGTGGGCTCGCCGCCACCGCCGTTCGGCCCGCGTCCGGCCGGGCGGCCGCCGGACCGATCGGCCCCGCCGCCACCGCCCGGCCAGGGTGCGGGCGCGTACGGTCGGCCTCACGGTCCGTCGGCCGGGCGCTCCGTGGGCGCCGTACCGGCCGGGTCCGCCGCCGGGGTCAGTTCACCCGCAGCAGCCGGTTGGGCGATCCCGGGCCGGGGTTGGTCACCACACCGGGCGTGGCCGCCGCCACCAGGGCGGAGCCGACGGCGGCGGGCGTACCGGTCGGGTTGCCGCCCAGGTGGAGGGCGGCGGCACCGGCGACGTGCGGTGCGGCCATCGACGTACCGGAGATGGTGTTGGTGGCCGTGTCGCTGGTGTGCCACGCGGAGGTGATGTTCTGGCCGGGGGCGAAGAGGTCCAGTACGGCCCCGTAGTTGGAGAAGCTGGAGCGGGCGTCGGTGATGGTGGTCGAGCCGACGGTGAGCGCCTCGGTGACACGGGCCGGGGAGAAGTTGGCCGCGTTCTGGTTGCTGTTACCCGCGGCGACCGCGGTGGTCACGCCGGAGGCGATGAGCCGGCGCACGGCGGCGTCGATGGTGCTGTTGGCGCCGCCGCCGAGGCTCAGGTTGGCCACGGCGGGCTTCACGGCGTTACGGGCGACCCAGTCGACCCCGGCGACGACCCCGGCGATGGTGCCCGAGCCTGCGTTGTTGAGGACGCGTACGCCGACGACGCGGGCCCTCTTGGCGACGCCGTACTGGGTTCCGGCGACGGTGCCCGCGACATGGGTGCCGTGGCCGTTGCCGTCCTGGGCGACGTTGTCGTTGTCGACGGCGTCGTAGCCGTTGACCGCCCGGCCGCCGAAGTCGGAGTGGGAGATCCGGACTCCGGTGTCGATGATGTACGCGCTGACGCCCGCGCCCGCCGAGTCCGGGTAGTTGTAGCGCTGGTTCAGCGGCAGCCTGGGCTGGTCGATCCGGTCGAGGCCCCAGGAGGGCGGATTGACCTGGGTGGCCTGGATGCTAACCGTACGATCCTGGGCGACGGTCGCCACCTTGGGGTCGGCGGCGAGTCTCTTCGCCTGGCCCTCGGAGAGGGTGACCGCGTAGCCGTTGAGGGCCTTGGTGTAGGTGCGCTTGATGGTGGCGCCGTACTTGCGGGCCACCTCGCGCCCTTCGGCGGTGGACGAACGCGCCTGGCCGTCCCGGAGTGTGACGAT
This sequence comes from Streptomyces sp. NPDC020875, assembly GCF_040641415.1. Lineage (NCBI taxonomy): Bacteria > Bacillati > Actinomycetota > Actinomycetes > Kitasatosporales > Streptomycetaceae > Streptomyces > Streptomyces sp. NPDC020875. The sequence continues at coordinate 54,648 of NZ_JBFADP010000052.1, forward strand.
ATAGCTGTTCTGGATCGCGCCGGAGGCACCGGCGTCGACTATCCGGCCTTCCGCGGCCTCGGGCGCGGCCGTGGCGGGCAGCGCCGTCATCAGTCCGAGGGTGAGGGCGGCGGCCAGGGTGGCGCCGATGGGCGAGAGCTTGCGCCGGGGACGGGCGGCGTCACGCCGTCCGTCGTTCTGCGTCACAGCCATCAGAGGGATCCTCCTCATCGGTGGTGCGCTGGTGGGGGGTGGTGCGTGTGGTGGATCGTGGTGCGGCTCCACGGATGTTCACACACCCGAAACGTCAGGAGCATGTCAACTCCGTCCGTCAGGATCACACCCTGACGGCAGGATCGGCATTGCACAAGAGGGGCTTGGTCGCGAGCGGTTGACGCGGCCTCCGCCACGGGGTCGCCCGACTCCCGGAGAATATGGATCACCGCAGGCCGGGGCGGGTGCGACGGAGGGGTCGGGTGGTCCTGTTACAGGCGTGTGGCGATTGTGTGAGCCGTCGGCCGACCGCTTTCCCGGACGGTGCGAGGTCGGGCGCCGGGCCCCTGTCGGTCGCGTATCGGCGGATCGAGCGCGCCACGGCCACGGGCCCGACCGGGATGATGGCGGGATGACCCGCCTGTTGACCCGCCGTCATCTGCTGTCCGTACTGGATCCCGCCGAGTGTCTGGCCGCGCTGGAGGAGGGGTTCCGGACGGCGGACACCGGCTCGTCGGCGGCCGGGCTCCGGGTCCGTACGGAGCTGCCGTTTCCCGGCACCGCGACGGCGCTGCTGCCGGGGGTGCTGCCCGGGGCGGCGGCGTACACCGTCAAGGTGAACGCCAAGTTCCCCGGCGCGGCACCGGCCCTGCGCGGCGTGGTCTGTCTGCACTCCGGGCGGGACGGCGAACTGCTCGCCGTGCTCGATTCGGCGACCCTCACGGCCTGGCGGACCGGGCTGGCGGCGGCCCTGGGCACCCATCTGCTGGCGGCGCCCGACGGGGCAGCCGGGGGGTTCGGTGTGGTGGGGGTGGTGGGCGCGGGCGCCCAGGCGGAGTTGGTCCTGCGCGGTCTGGACGCCGTACGCGGCCGGAGCGGACTCGTCGTCCACGACACGGACCGGGGGCGGGCCGCCGACTTCGCCGCCCGGCACGGCGGCAGGCGCGGCGGTCGCGTGGTGGAGTCGGCTCGCGCGGTCGCGGCGGAGGCCGATGTCGTCGTCTCGGCGACCTGGTCCCGGACACCGCTGCTGGCCGCCGCCGATATCCGTCCGGGTCAGCATCTGACGTCCCTCGGCGCCGACGAACCCGGCAAGTGCGAACTGGCCGCCGATCTGCTGCGCCGGGCCCGGGTCGTCGTCGACGACCGGGAACTGGCCGCCGCCGCCGGGGCACTGGGGGCGGTAGGGCTGCCCGCCGGTACGGCCGCGGGCACTCTCGGCGAGATCGTCCGAGGGGTGCGGCCCGGCCGGAAGGCGGCGGACGACATCACGGTCTACGCCCCCGTGGGCCTGCCCTGGCAGGATCTGGCGCTGGCCCTGCCCGCGTACGAGCGAGCCCGGGACCTGGGTATCGGACTGTCGGTGGATTTCCTGTCCTGAGCGACGCGGCGACCGCCCGGGGCACGCCGTGACGGCGGTTTCCGGCCACGGCCCGCCGTACGGGCCCGGGCGGGCACACCGACAGCACGAGCGGACGGCGCAACACCCCTCCCTCCGTCGGCCGACCACGCGGCCGGGGCGCCCGGCTCCGGGCGCCGTACGACGGGATCGCCGCAATGAGCCCCGGCTCGGACCTTCGCGCCACCAGGGGTCGTACGCGCCCATCGGGCTCCCGTCAGCACGGGAGCCGCCGGGCCGGAGCGGCACCCGGGCATCACGACGGGATACTCCGGCGCGTCGGCCTCCCGTCGTGGCGGGCCCGCCACGGCACCGGGACCGTACCCGAACCACCCGTCAACTCGCCTCGCGCGCAAGACGGTTGACCGGGGCGCGCGTTCCTTTCTGTGATCCCGGCGTCACCCTTCCGGCGGAACCGTGCGGCATGTTCGGACATCTCCCGGGCTGTACGGGGCCCGCGTTCATCCGGGCCTCCGGCACCGCCGAAGACAAGGAGATCCAGTTGTGATCCGAATGTCGCGCGGGCTCACCGCTACCGCTGTGGCCCTCGCCCTGGCCGTGGCCGTTCCGGGGGCGGCGCACGCCGATCCTCCGGAGCCCCCACGACCGCCCATCGCGTCCACCGGGGCCGGGGCCCCGCTTCCCGACGGCTGGCGGATCGCCGCCGAGGGCGGGGAGAGATATCTGGAGTGGCGCTCGGAGCGCCGGGTTCCCATGGGGGACGCCCGGATCGGCTTCTACTCGGGCGACCGGCTGATCGGCTACCCGGAGGCCCGGCCCGACGGGCACACATTCCGACTGGCCCTCGACCGCGCCCGGGTCGGTCCGGGCGACGATCTGCGGGTTTCGGCCGCGGGCCGCCGTCTCGATGAGCCCGCCGCCGGTACGGCGCGGAAGCAGCGGGCCGAGCGGCCCGGCCCGGCACCCCGGCCGGCGCCGGTGAACGAGGTCGACCCGGGTGTCCCGGGGCCGTACGCGACCACCACCGGCGAGTACCGGCTGCCGTCCGTACGGCTGCCCGGGATACCCGTCCCCGTGGAGATGACCGGTACGGTCGTCGCGCCGCGCGGGGCCTCCGGCAAGCGGCCCCTCGCGCTCTTCCTGCACGGACGGCACGAAACCTGCTACAAGCCCGGCGGAGAGGCGGGGGGCGATTGGCCCTGCGCCCCCGGTGAGCGCCCGGTCCCCAGCCACAAGGGGGTATCTGCGGTCCCAGCAACTGCTGGCGTCCCAGGGCTATATGACGGTCTCGATCGACGCGAACGGGATCAACGCCCAGGACCATCTTCTGGAGGACGGCGGGGCGCAGGCCCGTTCGTCCCTGGTCCGGCGGCATCTGGCCCGTTGGGCGGCCTGGTCGGGCAAGCCGTCGACGGCTCCGGGCGCGGTCCGCGCCGGTTCCCCCGCCGATCTCTCCCGGGTACTGCTCGTCGGGCATTCCCGGGGCGGAGAGGGGGTCAACCGGGCGGCGCTCGACAGCCTCCACCGGGCCCCCGCCGACCAGGACGGCTACCACGGCCCGGTGCGCTGGACGATCCGCGGCACCGTACTGATCGGCCCGACGATCTTCGCCCAGAACCCGGCGCCCGACGTGCCGTCGGCGACCATCCTGCCGGGCTGCGACGGCGACGTCTCCGACCTCCAGGGGCAGCAGTATTCCGACGCGGTCCGCGGGGTCGGCCGGGGTACGGCGCTGAACAGCGCGATCTATATGGTCGGCGCCAACCACAACTACTTCAACAGCGAGTGGACCCCGGGTCAGGCCGAGGCGCCCGCCGAGGACGACTTCCAGCCCGACCCTGACCGGCCCGACCCCCTCTGCGACGCCGGTGCCCCGACCCGGCTCACCGCCGACCAGCAGCAGCGGGCCGGTGCCACGTACATCGCCACCGCCGCCCGGCTCTTCGTCGGCGGCGACGACCGGGCCCGCCCGCTGCTCGACGGTACGGGGCGCCGCGCGCCGTCCGCCGGGCCGGTACGGGTACTCACCCACGCCGTCGGCGGTCACCGCACGCCACTCCTGCGGCCCGGCGCCGGACTGAAGGTGTCCGGTGGGCGGCTCTGCGACCAGGTCGCCCCGGACGAGCCGACGGGCTGCCTCCCGTTCGAGGACACCCGCCGCACACCGCATTTCGCGTTCTGGCATACCGACGACGAGGCGGACCGCAAAGCGGTGACGGCCCGGTGGACCGCGCCGGGCACCCCGATCCGGTTCCGTCCCGCCCGGCCGGTGTCGGCCGGGGACTCCCGGGCGCTGGCGCTGCGGATCGCCGTACCGCCCAACAGCGCCGGTACCCGGTTCGACGTCGCGGTCACCGACGTGTCGGGGCGGCGGGCGGTGCTCGGCGCCGTCACCCTCGACGGGCTGCCGGGCACCCGCCGGACCGCGTCCCGCTGGGCGCAGGAGGCCCGGGTCGGGCTGGCCGCCGCCTATCGCGCCGGGGTCGATCCGAAGCGGCTGGCGGAGATCGAGCTGACGCCGCGCAGCCGCTCCGGCGAGCTGCTGCTGATCGACGCCTGGGGCTGGCGCCCCGGTACGCCGAAGGTCCGGCCGACCGCGATGCCGCGGATCGACATCGGCAGGGCGGTCGTGCGGGAGGGCGACTCGGGCGAGCGGACGTACCGCTATCCGGTCCGGGTCTCCGGCAAGGGCACCGGCCAGGTCTGGCTCTACCTCCGCGATCGGGAGGCCGGCGAGACCCGGGCCCGGCTGCTGACGCTCCGGCCCGGGACGGCGCCGGTGGAGCTGACCGTGACCGTCCGGGGCAATACCCGGTACTCGTACGACTACACGCGCGAGATCTTCGCGAAGGCGGCGCGGGGCGCGGTCGTCGGCGCCGACTACGGCGGGGTGACCGTCACCAACGACGATCCGCTGCCCCGGTTCTCGGCCCGGCCGGTCGCGGCCGACGTCACCGAGGGCGCACCGCTGACCTGGCGGGTCTCCCTCTCGGAAGCGGCGGACACCGAACTGTGGGAGACCCGGTTCGCGGTCCTGCCGGTGACCGGGAGCCCGGAGGTGTCGACGGCGGACGTGGGCGCGGCCTGGCTCGATGAGCACTTCCAGGCCGGGCAGACGCCCGAGGTCCCGCTGTCGTCCCTGGGGCCCGAGCCGTCCTTCCCGGTCGGGGTCCCGGCGGGCCGGACGAGTGTCGACGTCACGATCCCGACGGAGTCCGACGGGCGGGCCGAGCCGGTGGAGTCGCTGAGGCTGCGGTTCGACACCGGAGAGGGAACCGGGGGCGGGCCGGTCTTCACCGGCACCGTGCGGGACGCCTCCTGAGGCGGGGCGCGGGCCGGGATCACCGGCCCGCGCCCGATCCCGTACGGCTCCGCCCACCCGTACGGGATCTCCGCGGCTCGCGGCTCGGACCGACGGGCCGGGCCGGGCCGACGGCAGACGCCGGATCGCCACGCCGGGCCCGGCCTTCGCGGCGTCCCCGGCGGGACCCGGATCACTGTGACCGCCAGGACGGAGCAGAACGAAGGCCGTGGGCCGGGAGCGCGCTGCCGTTGCCGCGCGCGGTGGTCGGCGCAGATCACGGTCGGATCGGCGCAGGTCCTACGCCTCGGGCCGCCCGACGGCTCCGTCCGCCCGTACGGGTTCCGCCGTACGGTTCCTTCCGCCGGTACGGGGCTTCGCCCGTCGACGCCCGCGCCCCGTACGCCCCGGCTCCGGGCCGTGGCCGCCCCCGATGTCCCGGGGCGGATGAGCGGGCGGGCCCGCTCGCCGGGCACTCCCCCGCTCCGGGAACCGGACCCGTCCCCGGTGCGGCGGGTCCGGAGGGGACTCCGGCCCGCCCGGACCCGCCGACCCGCCGTCAGTCCGCCGTCGGCGGCTGCGGCGGGGCCGGGGCGTAACCCGTGGGGCGGGCCGTGAAGGTGCCCCGGCCCCGGGTGCGGCCGCGCAACCGGGTCGCGTAGCCGAACAGCTCCGCCAGCGGCACGGTCGCCGTGACGACCGAGGTGCCGCCCCGGGCGGTGGAGCCGGAGACCCGGCCCCGGCGGGCCGCGAGATCGCCGAGGACCGGGCCGACCGCGTCGTCCGGCACGGTGACCGTGACTTCGGCGACCGGCTCCAGCAGCACCAGTCCCGCCGCCCGCAGCGCGGCGCGCAGGGCGAACCGGCCCGCCGCCCGGAACGCGAGTTCCGAGGAGTCCTTGGGGTGGGTCGCCCCGTCGGTGAGGACCACGCGCAGCCCGGTCACCGGATGGCCGCCGAGGGGACCGTCGGCGAGGGCGTCGCGGCAGCCCGCCTCGACCGCGCGGACGTACTCCTTCGGCACCCGGCCGCCGGTGACGACGGAGGTGAACTCCAGCGGATCGCCGCCGTCGCCGCCGGGCGGGTCCAGTGGCTCGACGTCGATGACGACATGGGCGTACTGTCCCGCGCCGCCGTCCTGTTTCACATGGCGGTGGACCAGTCCGCGGACGCCCCGGACCACGGTCTCCCGGTACGCGACCCGGGGCCGCCCGACCGTGATCTCCAGGCCCTGCTCGCGGCGGATCCGTTCCGCGGCCACCTCCAGATGCAGCTCGCCCATCCCCGACAGCACGGTCTGCCCGGTCTCCGGGTCGGTCCGCACGGTCAGGGACGGATCCTCGTCGGCCAGCCGCGCCAGGGCGACGGCGAGCCGTTCGGTGTCGAGGGCGCGCCGCGCCTCGACCGCCGCGGAGACCACCGGTTCCGGCACCCCCGGCGGCTCCAGCACCAGCGGCGCCGCCGGGGCGCACAGGGTCGCCCCGGCCCGGGCCGCCTTGACGCCGACGACCGCGACGATGTCCCCGGCGACCGCCCGATCGGTGTCGGTGTGCCGGTCGGCGCGGACCCGCAGGATCCGGCCGATCCGCTCGGTCCGCCGGGCTCCCGCGTCGAGCACGGTGTCGCCGCGGCCGATCGTGCCCGAGTACACCCGCAGGAACGTCAGCCGCCCGGTGGGGGTGGCCGTCACCTTGAACACGAGCCCGGCGAACGGCTCCGCCGGGTCCGGGGCCCGCAGCTCCCCGTCGTCCGGGCCGTCCGGCGCCGTGCCCCGTACCGGCGGTACGCCGAGCGGCGACGGCAGCCACTCCACCACGGCCGCCAGCAGGGGCTCGATCCCGATGTCGCGATAGGCCGAGCCGCAGAGCACGGCCACGGCCGCGCCGTCGAGGGTCAGTTCCCGGACGGCGGTGGTCAGCGTTCCGGCGGTGACGGTGCCGTCGGTGTAAAACTCTTCCAGCGCGCCGAGGTGCAGTTCGGCGACGGCCTCGGCCAGCAGGGCGCGGCGGCGGTCCGCCTCGTCGGCGAGCGCGGCCGGCACGGGCCCCTCGGTGACCCGGTCGTCGGCGGACGTCCAGGTCAGGGCCCGCATCCGGAGCAGGTCGACGACACCGGTGAAGCCGTCCTCGCGGCCGATGGGGAGCTGGGCGACGAGCGGTACGGTGCCCAGCCGGTCGCGGATCGCGGCGGCCGTGGCGTCGAGGTCGGCGCCCGCCCGGTCCATCTTGTTGACGAACGCGATCCTCGGGACGCCGTACCGGTCCGCCTGCCGCCAGACCGACTCGGTCTGCGGCTCGACCCCGGCGACGGCGTCGAAGACCGCGACGGCGCCGTCGAGCACCCGGAGGGAGCGTTCGACCTCGTCGGCGAAGTCGACATGGCCGGGGGTGTCGATGAGGTTGATCCGGTGGCCGTCCCAGTCGCAGCTCACGGCGGCGGCGAAGATGGTGATGCCCCGGTCCCGCTCCTGCGGGTCGAAGTCGGTGACGGTGGTGCCGTCGTGGACCTCGCCGCGTTTGTGGGTGGTGCCGGTCAGATAGAGGATCCGCTCGGTGACGGTGGTCTTGCCCGCGTCTACATGGGCGAGGATGCCCAGATTGCGGACCGCCGCCGGGGTACCGGTCCCGGCGGGAACGGCGGTACGGACGGCGGGAACGGCGGAGCCCGTGGGGACAGTGGTACGGATGTCGTCACGGACGGTGGTGCCGGTACGGGTGGGGTCGTTGCGCACGGCCCTCGGCCTTTCGAGAGGTATCGAACAGGGCGGCGCGATGCTCCGGCGGTACGTACGGGCCCGGTCGGTACGGGCGGTCCGCACCCCGGCTCGCGGCAGGCCGGGCACGGCGTCGGGACGCGTGCGGTCGGCGGACCGGAGCGGGGCGGGGTGGTACGGAACGCGGGAGGGTCCGGTGGCGGGCGCGCAGCCGTCACCGGTCGGACGAGGACACCGGGATCACGTCGTACCGGGGGCGGGGGGTGCGGCGGCGGTCGTCGTGACGCGGCATCGTCCGCTCCCCCTTCTCGTCTCCGTGGCTCGGCCGGTCGCCGTTCCGCCGGTGCCCGTGGGGTCACCGGCGGCGGCCCGGCGGCCGTCGCGCCGCCGACCGGTGTCGGCGTGCGGGGCGATCTTAACGAGCGGGCCGGGGCCGGGGACAACCGCTTTTTGCGGGGTTAGCCGCCCCCGCGCGTGAGCGGGGGGGGCGGCGGGCCCGCGGGTTGCGCGTGTTTTGGCGGCGGGCGGGGGGGGGGGCGGGCGTTTGGA
>NZ_JBFADP010000053.1:0-62600 GCF_040641415.1 Streptomyces sp. NPDC020875
GGTGCCTCCGGTGGCCGTACCGCCGTGGCCGCCGGTTCCGCCGGGAGCGACGAACTCGCCGCCCGCCCTGTGTGTGCGGTCGTACGGATCAGGCGTCGTACAGATCGGCCTTCTTCGGCGCCGGGTCCTGGACCGCGCCGCTGACCGCCATGGACCGGCCGGCGAAGCGCTCGGTGTCCACGCCGTTCTCCTCCAGCACCTTCAGCGCCGCCGCGTGCGCCACCCGCAGGACCGGGGTCGCCGCGCGCATCGCGTCGTCCGCCATGAACCGGTGCCGCCACGGCTGCTCCGCCCAGGCGTGCCGCAGCCCGAAGGGCTCCGGCAGGACCAGCTTGCCGCCGAAGTACTCCAGCAGCGGCGGATACCAGGTGAGGGGCGCGCGGACCGCGAGCCGGACCACTTCCCTGGCCTCCACCAGCGGCAGGCTGATGTCCCGGGTTTCCCAGAACCGGATCGTCTTGCTCACGGTCTTGGTCTTGGGCGACGACTTGGTGGTGAACAGACCGTGCACCGGGCCCAGCGCGTGACCGGTGACCTCCACCCGCAGCGTCTCGTGGAGCACCGTCACCGTGATCATCATGGTGATCACCAGCTGGCCGTCCCAGAGCGTGAACTGCACTCCGAGATAGTGCCGGTTGCCGCTGCCGAACTGGTCGTGGTTGCAGATCCGCTGTATCTCGTGCGGCTTGACCTGGAACGCCTCCACGTCCTGGCCGTCCGGCCGGGACACCCCGCCCGCGCCCTCGGCGACCGGGGTGACGATCCAGTGCTTCACCGACGGCGTGGGGAAGCCGCCCGAGTTCAGCGGACCGCGTTCCAGCAGCTTCAGCCGGTCGTGGATCGCCCGTATCACGTCCCAGCTGCGGAACTGGTTGATCTCCTTGCCCGCCTCCTTGGGGACCAGCTCCTCGGCCATCTGCCAGCTGCCCCAGCGGGTGCCCATGCCGAGTATCCCCTTGGGGCCCGCGTAGAAGACCGAGTTGGCCTGCTGCTCGGCGGAGAGCTTCTCCAGCCCCTGGCGCAACTCCTCACGGGCCGTCTCGTTCGGGTTGCCCGGTACGGCCTCGGGCACCTTCGCCGCGATCCCGCCGCCCGACAGCAGCCCGTCCCAGCGGGCGCGCATGTCGACGGCCGACTGCTCGCAGATCCGCTTGGCCAGGAACCAGCCCACCACGGGGGCGACGATGGCGCCCCGGACGTACCAGCCGAGTATCCCGGTCACCGGCAGCTTGATCAGCAGCACCACGGCCGCCAGCCCGATCAGCACCAGCAGCGCCGTGCCCAGCGTGCCCGCCCGCTTGTCCTGCGCCCCGGCCATGGTCCTGCGGAGCTGGAAGACGCCCATCCACAGCAGCATCCCGGGCAGGAAGAGCAGCCCGAAGACGGCCGTGATGATCGTCAGCTTGGTGTCGCGCTCCTTGCGGAGCCCGCTCGCCGCCAGACAGTGCTCCACGATCGTCCGGGCGTCGGTGCCGAAGGACTGGATCAGCGCGCCGCGCCCGCCGCCGAGCGTACGGACCTGCACCGCCCGGGAGAACGCCTCCCCGAGGTTCGGTTCGAAGAGGGAGATCCGCCCCTTCTTCACCTCCGACTTGTGCCACTCGTTGTTGGCGTCGAGGATCTGCTCGACCGGGCTGTCGCGGTACGCCGCCGACGCCAGGGCGCTCGTCGCGGCCGTCTGCCCGGCCGAACCCTGGATGGGGATCTGCGCCCCCGGTGAGAAATCGAATCCGTCCGCCACTACCGCCCCCAACGCCCGGTCGCCGCCGCCTGCCGCTCTGCTGCGGCCTTTTCCCAACTGCCCTGATCCGCACACCTGCTGAACTGGGCACCTCAGCGTATCCGGGGCGTAGGCGCTTCGTCACGGGAGCGCGGAATCGGCCGGATCCGTCCGCCGGAGCCGCCGGGCGGCGGCGGAGGCCGCCCGGTGCGCCCCGGGGGCCACCGGGCGCACGCCCGGCGGCCCACCGCCGCCGGACGGCTGCCCGGCGCGCTGCCGGGGGATCGTGCCAGCTCCCCGGGGGCGCGCAGGCGGGGAGCGCGCCCGTGTCACGGTACGGAGCCGCCGCCGCGCGCCGTCCGCACGGCGCGCACCCGGGGCGCACGATGCCTCGCGCGCCCCGGGCCGGATCCGGCTCCGGTGACGTACCGCCCGCCGTACGCCGTCCCGGCGGGCGGAGCCGGATTCCGTACGGCGCGACGGCCCGCAAACCCGGCCGGAGGGCGCCCGGGGTACGGCCTCCGGCCCCGTACCCCTAAGGGTTCCGCCGGGCGCCGGGTCCCGTACCCGGTGGCGCGGCGGGCGGCCCGATGCCGGGTGCGCGAACCGGCGGTGTCCGGTTCATCCGTCCCGTCGTCCTGCCGGGTCCGCCCGGAGCCCTTGCGGGTCGCCGGGCCGCCTGGTCGGCCGCTCGCGGCTCGGGCCGTACGGCCGGGGCGGCGCGTACGGAGGACCGTCCGGCCACCCGAGGCGGCGCCGCCCGGGCCACGCGCGCGGCCGGGCGGCGCCGGGCGCTACTTGGCCGGGGCCGGTTCGCCGGTCTCCGCCCGCAGCCGGTCCGCGATCTGCTGCGGCATCGGCTCGTGCCGGGCGTACGAGCGGCTGAACCGGCCCGTACCGTGCGAGACCGACCGCAGATCGACCGCGTACCGCCCGATCTCGATCTCCGGCACCTCGGCCCTGACCAGCGTCCTGCCCCCGGCGGACTGCTCCGTGCCGACGACCCGGCCGCGCCGCCCCGACAGATCGCTCATCACCGGCCCGACGTACTCGTCCGCGACCAGGACGGCCACTTCGGCCACCGGCTCCAGCAGATGGATCCGGGCGTCCGCCGCCGCCTCCCGCAGGGCCAGCGCGCCCGCGGTCTGGAACGCCGCGTCCGACGAGTCCACCGAATGCGCCTTGCCGTCGCGCAGGGTCACCCGGATGTCGACCAGCGGATATCCGGCCGCCACCCCGCGCGCCGCCTGGGTCCTGATCCCCTTCTCCACCGACGGGACGAACTGGCGCGGTACGGCACCGCCCACCACCTTGTCGACGAACTCGATCCCGGACCCGGCGGGCAGCGGCTCCACGTCGATTTCGCAGATCGCGTACTGCCCGTGCCCGCCCGACTGCTTCACATGGCGGCCCCGGCCCGACGAGGAACCGCCGAACGTCTCCCGCAGGGCGACTCGGTGCGGGATCACGTCCACCTCGACGCCGTAGCGGGTCCGCAGCCGCTCCAGCGCTACATCCGCGTGCGCCTCGCCCAGACACCACAGCACCAGCTGCCGGGTGTCCTGGTTCTGTTCGAGCCGCATCGCCGGATCCTCCGCCACCAGCCTGTTCAGCCCCTGCGACAGCTTGTCCTCGTCGGCCTTGCCGTGCGCCCGTACGGCCAGCGGCAGCAGCGGGTCCGGCATCCGCCAGGGCTCCATCAGCAGCGGATCGTCCCGGCCGGAGAGCGTGTCACCGGTCTCCGCCCGGCCCAGCTTCGCCACACACGCCAGATCGCCTGCGATGGCCCGGGGCAGCGGCCGCTGCTGCTTGCCGAACGGGACGGAGAGCGCGCCGACCCGCTCGTCCGCCTCGTGCAGATCCTCCGGCTCCCGGCCCCGGCCGTCGGCGCCGTGCCCGCAGATCCCCGACACATGGACCGGGGCGTCGGGCCGCAGGGTGCCGGAGAAGACCCGGACGAGGGAGATCCGGCCCACATAGGGATCCGACGACGTCTTGACGACCTCCGCCACCAGCGGCCCCTCCGGGTCGCAGACCGGACGCGGCCGCTCCGCGCCCCGCGGCGACGTCACCCGGGGACACTCGGTCTCCAGCGGTGTCGGGAAGCCCCGGGTGATCAGCTCCAGCAGCTCGACCGTGCCGATGCCCTCCCTGGCTCCGTCGGCGGCGGGCGCCGCCGCCACCACCGGATGGAAGGTGCCCCGGGCCACCGCCTTCTCCAGATCGTCGATCAGCGTCTTGACGTCGATGTCCTCCCCGGCGAGATACCGGTCCATCAGGGTCTCGTCCTCGCTCTCGGCGATGATCCCCTCGATCAGCCGGTTGCGGGCGTCCTCGATCAGCGGCTCCTGCTCCGGCCCGGGTGGCACCTCGGCCCGCCGCCCGCCGGAGTAGTCGTAGATCTTCCGGGTCAGCAGGCCGACCAGACCCGTGGTCGGGGTGTGCCCGTCGGGCCCCGGCTCCCCGTACTGCGGCAGATACAGCGGCAGTACGGCATCGGGGTCGTCGCCGCCGAACAGCTCCGCGAGCACCCGGGTCAGCTCCTCGTACCCGGCCCGCGCGGTCTCCAGATGGGTGACGACGATCGCCCGCGGCATGCCCACCGCCGCGCACTCGTCCCACACCGCCCTGGTCGACCCGCCGATCGCGCCCGGCTCCTGCGCCGCCGAGACCACGAAGAGCGCCGCGTCCGCCGCGCGCAACCCGGCCCGCAGCTCACCGACGAAATCCGCGTAACCCGGGGTGTCCAGCAGATTGATCTTGTAGCCGTCCCACTCCAGCGGGACCAGCGAGAGCTGTACCGAACGCTGCTGGCGGTGCTCGATCTCGTCGTAGTCGGAGATCGTGCCGCCGTCCTCGACCCGGCCCGCCCGGTTCACCGCCCCGGTGGCCAGCGCCAGCGCCTCGACCAGAGTCGTCTTTCCCGAACCGCTGTGGCCGACCAGCACCACGTTCCGCACCGAAGAGGGCCGGTCGGCCGTAGTCGCCCGTCCGGCGGCTCCGGGGTGGTTGTTCGCCTTGTCGCCCATGAATCCTGCCTCCCGATCGATCGGAACGATGCGTCGAAATCGCGATACGCCGTCTTCGGTGGTGTCCTGGCGGGGCCTGCGGGGAAGAGGGGGATGCCGGGCCGCGGGCGGGGCGGCGAACGGGGCCGTAAGGGTTCGGGAGAGGGTCGGAGGAAGCCGCTCCGCGGTGCCCGAGGTCGTCCTTCGAGCTTTCCACCGACACCAGGGGACGTCCATACGTCGCGCGCCGCCGTCCCTCCTCCCGGCCCCCGGCCCGCCGTCCGGCGGGGGCGTACGGGAGGGGCCCGGGACCTCGGCCCGGGTGCCCGGCCGGTACGGGGCTCCGGTCGTGGCTACGATGGGGCGGCCGGTGGCCGTCGGGGCCGCGCGGCGGAACCGAACCCCGGGAAGGCCATGCTGAACAAGTACGCGCGTGCATTCTTCACGCGTGTCCTCACCCCGTTCGCCGCGTTTCTCCTCCGCCGAGGGGTGAGCCCGGACGCGGTCACCCTGATCGGCACGGCCGGAGTAGTCGCGGGCGCGCTGGTCTTCTTCCCGCGCGGCGAGTTCTTCTGGGGCACGATCGTCATCACCCTCTTCGTCTTCTCCGACCTGGTCGACGGCAATATGGCCCGCCAGGCCGGGATCTCCAGCCGCTGGGGCGCCTTCCTCGACTCCACCCTGGACCGGGTCGCCGACAGCGCGATCTTCGGCGGCTTCGCCCTCTGGTACGCGGGCCGGGGCGACGACAACGTCCTCTGCGCCGTGGCGATCTTCTGCCTGGCCAGCGGCCAGGTCGTGTCGTACACGAAGGCGCGCGGCGAGGCCATCGGACTGCCCGTGGCCGTCAACGGCCTGGTCGAACGGGCCGAGCGGCTGGTGATCTCCCTGGTCGCCGCCGGACTCGCCGGACTCGGCGCCTTCGGGGTCCCCGGGATCGAGATCCTGCTGCCGATCGCCCTCTGGATCGTCGCCGTCGGCAGCGCCGTCACCCTCGGCCAGCGCGTGGTGACCGTCCGCCGGGAGTCCGCCGAGGCGGACGCGGCGGCCCGCGACACCGGCGAGGGAGCCGAGACCGCATGAGCGGAGCCGCCCCCGTCACCGCGCGCGAACGGCTCGTGGACGGGATGTACGGACTCGGCTGGGGCGCCGTGAAGAAACTCCCCGAGCCCGTCGCCGCCCGGCTCGGCCGGACCATCGCCGACACCGCGTGGCGGCGGCGCGGCCCCGGTGTCCTCCGGCTCGAGTCCAATCTGGCCCGGGTCGTCCCGGACGCCGGGCCCGAGCGGCTGGCCGAACTGTCGAAGGCCGGGATGCGGTCGTACATGCGGTACTGGATGGAGTCCTTCCGGCTGCCCGCGTGGAGCACCGAGAAGGTCCGCCGCAGCGTCTTCATCCACGACGTGCACCGGCTGACCGACGGCATCGCCTCCGACCGGGGCGTCATCCTCGCCCTGCCGCACCTGGCCAACTGGGACCTCGCGGGCGTCTGGGTCACCCGCGTCCTCGAAACCCCCTTCACCACGGTCGCCGAACGGCTGAAGCCGGAATCCCTCTACGACCGCTTCGTCGCCTACCGGCAGAGCCTCGGCATGGAGGTCCTGCCGCACGCGGGCGGCTCCGCCTTCGGCACCCTCGCCCGGCGGCTGCGCGACGGCGGCCTGGTCTGTCTCGTCGCCGACCGCGATCTGTCCTCCTCCGGCATCGGCGTCGACCACTTCGGCGAGACCGCGCGGATGCCCGCGGGCCCGGCGCTGCTCGCCCAGCAGACCGGGGCCCTGCTGCTCCCGGTGACGCTCTGGTACGAGAACGACACCGCGATGCACGGCCGGGTCCACCCGCCGGTCGAGGTGCCCGGCTCGGGCACCCGGGCCGAGAAGACGTCCGCCATGACACAGGCCCTGGCGGACGTCTACGCCGCGGGGATCGCCGAACATCCGGAGGACTGGCACATGCTGCAACGCCTGTGGGTCGCGGACCTGGAGCCGCGCCCGACGGCCGGGAAGCCGGACGCCTCCGGCGGACCGGGTGCCTCCGGGCTGCCCGGCCCCGCCCGCGGCACCGGCGCCACGGACCCGGTGGCCCCGCGGGACGGCGGTGCGGCATGAGGATCGGCATCGTCTGCCCGTACTCCTGGGACGTCCCGGGCGGCGTCCAGTTCCACATCCGCGACCTGGCCGAACACCTCATCCGGCTCGGCCACGAGGTCTCCGTACTCGCCCCCGCCGACGACGACACCCCGCTCCCGCCGTACGTCGTCTCCGCCGGGCGGGCCGTCCCCGTCCCGTACAACGGCTCCGTGGCCCGGCTCAACTTCGGCTTCCTGTCGGCCGCCCGGGTCCGCCGCTGGCTCCACGACGGCACATTCGACGTGATCCATATCCACGAACCCACCTCGCCGTCGCTGGGACTGCTCGCCTGCTGGGCCGCGCAGGGCCCGATCGTGGCCACCTTCCACACCTCCAACCCCCGCTCCCGCGCCATGATCGCGGCGTATCCGATCCTCCAGCCCGCCCTGGAGAAGATCAGCGCGCGGATCGCGGTCAGCGAGTACGCCCGCCGCACCCTGGTCGAACACCTCGGCGGCGACGCCGTCACCATCCCCAACGGGGTCGACGTCTCCTTCTTCGAACGTGCCGAACCCCGGCCCGAATGGCAGGGCGGCCCCGACGGCGGCGTCCTCGGCTTCATCGGCCGGATCGACGAACCCCGCAAGGGCCTCCCCGTCCTGATGAAGGCGCTCCCCGCGATCCTCGAAGCCCGCCCCGGCACCCGGCTGCTGGTCGCCGGACGCGGCGACGAGGAGGAGGCGGTGGCGTCACTGCCCCGCGAGATCCGCTCCCGGGTCGAGTTCCTCGGCATGGTCAGCGACGAGGACAAGGCCCGGCTGCTGCGGAGCGTCGACGTCTACGTGGCGCCCAACACCGGCGGCGAGAGCTTCGGGATCATCCTCGTCGAGGCGATGTCGGCGGGCGCGCCGGTCCTCGCCAGCGACCTCGACGCCTTCACCCAGGTACTCGACCAGGGCGCGGCGGGCGAACTCTTCGCCAACGAGGACCCCGACGCGCTGGCCGCCGCGGCGATCCGGCTGCTCGGCGACGAGAAGCGCCGCGCGGAGCTGCGGGAACGCGGCCTCGCGCACGTCCGGCGGTTCGACTGGTCGACGGTCGGGGCGGACATCCTCGGCGTCTACGAGACGGTGACGGCGGGCGCGGCGTCGGTCGCGACGGACGACCGCCCGGGGCTCCGCACCCGCCTGGGCCTCTCCCGCCGGGTCGCCTCCCGCTGAGGGTTCCCGCCTGCTTCCCCGGCGCGCCGCACCTCTTCCGGCCACCGGACCCACCCGGGGGTTCTCGCCGTGGTCGCTTCCGCCGTCGGCCGGGCGCCGCGCCGCGGCTGGTTGCCCGCGCGGTTCCCCGCGCCCCTAAAAGCCTTGGCTGCCCGCCACTTGCCAAGTCCGGGCAGTCGGGCAACCAGGGCCGTGCGGAACCGCGCGACCAGCCACGACGGTGGTGCGGACCGCGAAGAACACCAGGCCACCGGGTGCGGCCCGGGTCTTGGCGCGGCGCCGTGGAGGGCCGAGGCGCTGGGCCCCCCTTGCCGAAGGCACAGGGGGCGGAACCGCGCGAGCAACTGCGCACCATCCCGGAAGGATCACTCCCTTCGCGCCGGGGCGTAGGCCGAGGCGCTCGCGGGCGCGGGGCCCCCGGGGCCTCGTCCCCGTAAGCTAGCGCAGCGTGACCGTAACGCTCATTTGGATTCTCGTCGCGCTCGTCGCCGTCGGGCTCTATCTCAGTTGGACCGCCGGGCGGCTCGACCGTCTGCACACCCGGATCGACGCCGCCCGCGCCGCGCTCGACGCGCAGTTGCTGCGCCGCGCGTCGGTGACGCAGGAGCTGGCGACGTC
Source organism: Streptomyces sp. NPDC020875 (assembly GCF_040641415.1). Taxonomy (NCBI): domain Bacteria; kingdom Bacillati; phylum Actinomycetota; class Actinomycetes; order Kitasatosporales; family Streptomycetaceae; genus Streptomyces; species Streptomyces sp. NPDC020875. Next base: position 8,636 of record NZ_JBFADP010000053.1, read on the forward strand.
CGGGGTGCTCGATCCCGCCGCCTCGATCGTCCTCTACGAGGCCGCGCACGCCGCCCGCCAGGCGGAGGAGGACCAGCGGGAGGTCGCGGAGAGCGAGTTGAGCGCCGCGCTGCGGGCGGTGTTCGAGGAGCCCGCCCAGGTGGAGGCGGTCCGTGAGGTGCCCGGCGGGGACGAGGCTGCGACGGAGCTGGCCCAGTCGGTACGCCGGGTCCCGATGGCGCGGCGGTTCCACAACGACGCCGTACGCGCGGCCCGCGCCCTCCGTCGGCATCGCAAGGTGCGCTGGTTCCGGCTGGCCGGACACGCCCCGTTCCCGCTCGCGTTCGAGATGGACGACACCCCGCCGACGGCGCTCGCGGACCGGCCCGGCAGCTGACGGAGCGGGCGGAGCCGACGGAGCGGCGCGGGGGCCACTCGTACGGGATCGGCCATGCCGATGCCCTCCGGCCACCCCGGTGAGCAGCGAAAACGATCCACCGGCTGTTCATTGGCCCTTGTCGCGGCCCGGTGCGTGGCTGTTCCATCGGTTGCGCAGCCGCCCCCGGTCGCACTTCGCAGCAACCGTCTTCGAGTGAGGTCCCCGTGTCCAGCACGCTCCCCAGCACCCCGCAGTCCGACGCTCCCGCGACCGGTACCGCCCGCGTCAAGCGCGGCATGGCCGAGCAGCTCAAGGGCGGCGTCATCATGGACGTGGTCAACGCCGAGCAGGCGAAGATCGCCGAGGACGCGGGCGCCGTCGCCGTCATGGCCCTCGAAAGGGTGCCCGCCGACATCCGCAAGGACGGCGGGGTGGCCCGGATGTCCGACCCGAACATGATCGAGGAGATCATCGAGGCGGTCTCCATCCCGGTGATGGCCAAGTCCCGGATCGGGCACTTCGTCGAGGCCCAGGTACTCCAGTCCCTCGGTGTCGACTACATCGACGAGTCGGAGGTGCTGACCCCGGCGGACGAGGTCAACCACTCCGACAAGTGGGCCTTCACCACCCCGTTCGTCTGCGGCGCCACCAACCTGGGCGAGGCCCTGCGCCGGATCGCCGAGGGCGCGGCGATGATCCGCTCCAAGGGCGAGGCCGGTACCGGCAATGTCGTCGAGGCCGTCCGTCATCTGCGCCAGATCAAGAACGAGATCGCCCGGCTCCGCGGCTACGACCACAATGAGCTGTTCGCCGCCGCCAAGGAGCTGCGCGCCCCGTACGAGCTGGTCAAGGAGGTCGCCGAGCTGGGCAAGCTGCCCGTGGTGCTGTTCTCCGCCGGTGGTGTCGCCACCCCCGCCGACGCGGCGCTGATGCGTCAGCTCGGTGCCGAGGGCGTCTTCGTCGGTTCGGGCATCTTCAAGTCCGGCGACCCGGCGAAGCGGGCCGCCGCGATCGTCAAGGCGACCACCTTCTACGACGACCCGAAGATCGTCGCGGACGCCTCCCGGAACCTGGGCGAGGCCATGGTGGGCATCAACTGCGACACCCTGCCCGAGGCCGAGCGCTACGCGAACCGGGGCTGGTAGTGACCGCTCCGCTGATCGGTGTGCTCGCCCTCCAGGGCGACGTACGGGAGCATCTGATCGCCCTGGCCGCGGCGGACGCCACGGCCAGGCCGGTCCGGCGGCCGGAGGAACTGGCCGGGCTCGACGGCCTGGTGATCCCCGGCGGCGAGTCCACCACGATGTCCAAGCTGGCCACCCTCTTCGGGGTGATGGAGCCGCTGCGCGAGCGGGTCCGGGCCGGACTGCCCGTCTACGGCACCTGCGCCGGGCTGATCATGCTCGCGGACAAGATCCTCGACCCGAGGTCGGGCCAGGAGACCGTCGGCGGGATCGACATGATCGTCCGCCGGAACGCCTTCGGCCGTCAGAACGAGTCCTTCGAGGCGGCGGTCGACGTCGCCGGGATCGAAGGGCCGGTGGACGGTGTCTTCATCCGGGCGCCCTGGGTGGAGTCCGTCGGCGCGGATGTCGAGATCGTCGCCGAGTACGGTGGTCATATCGTCGCCGTACGCCAGGGCAACGCGCTGGCGACCTCGTTCCATCCGGAGCTGACCGGCGATCACCGGGTGCACGGCCTGTTCGTCGCCATGGTGCGCGCGGCCGGGTGACTCCGTCCCGGTAGGATCGGCGGTCCGAGCACAGCGGTAACGCGGCAGCACTGGGTAACGCGAAGGAGACAGGCAGATGTCCGGCCACTCTAAATGGGCTACGACGAAGCACAAGAAGGCCGTGATCGACGCCAAGCGCGGCAAACTCTTCGCGAAGCTCATCAAGAACATCGAGGTCGCGGCCCGGATGGGCGGCGCCGACATCGAGGGCAACCCGACCCTCTTCGACGCCATCCAGAAGGCCAAGAAGCAGTCGGTGCCGAACAAGAACATCGACTCCGCGCTCAAGCGCGGCGCCGGCCTGGAGGCGGGCGGCGCGGACTACGAGACGATCATGTACGAGGGCTACGGCCCCAACGGTGTCGCGGTGCTCATCGAGTGTCTGACCGACAACCGCAACCGTGCCGCCTCCGACGTCCGGGTCGCCATGACCCGTAACGGCGGTTCGATGGCCGACCCGGGCTCCGTCTCGTACCTCTTCAACCGCAAGGGCGTCGTGATCGTCCCCAAGGGCGAGCTGTCCGAGGACGACGTGCTCGGCGCGGTGCTGGACGCGGGCGCCGAGGAGGTCAACGACCTCGGTGAGTCCTTCGAGGTGCTGAGCGAGGCCACCGACCTGGTCGCGGTCCGTACGGCGCTTCAGGAGCAGGGCATCGACTACGACTCCGCCGAGGCCAACTTCGTCCCGACCATGCAGGTCGAGCTGGACGAGGACGGCGCGCGGAAGATCTTCAAGCTGATCGACGCGCTGGAGGACAGCGACGACGTCCAGAACGTCTTCGCCAACTTCGACGTCTCCGACGAGATCATGGAGAAGGTCGACGCCTGATCGGACCGCCGACCCGGGTCGGTCCGGTCGCCGTACCGGTTCGCCGAACGAGGGCGGGCCGAAGGGAGAAACACCCTTCGGCCCGCCCTCGTTCGCGTCCGTTGTCGGTGGCGCCGGATAACCTGCACAAACAGATGACCGAAGGAGGGGCGGCGGCGTGCGTGTGCTGGGGGTCGACCCGGGGCTGACCCGGTGCGGTGTCGGGGTGGTGGACGGGGTGGCGGGCCGCCCGCTGACCATGGTCGGCGTGGGTGTCGTACGGACCTCGCCCGACGCCGACCTCGCCCGCCGGCTGGTCGCCGTCGAGGAGGGCATCGAGAGCTGGCTCGACGAGTACCGCCCGGAGCGCGTCGCCGTCGAGCGGGTCTTCAGCCAGCACAATGTGCGTACGGTGATGGGCACCGCCCAGGCCAGCGCCGTCGCCATGCTCTGCGCCGCCCGCCGCGGCATCCCCGTCGTCCTGCACACCCCGAGTGAGGTCAAGGCCGCCGTCACCGGATCGGGACGGGCCGACAAGGCCCAGGTCGGCGCGATGGTGACCCGGCTGCTGCGGCTCGCGGCCCCGCCGAAACCCGCGGACGCCGCCGACGCACTGGCGCTCGCCATCTGCCATATCTGGCGCAGCCCGGCGCAGAACCGCCTCCAGGAGGCCGTCGCCCGTCACCGGCCCCCCGCCCCGTCAGCCCGACCCCCGAAAGGCCGTACCGCATGATCGCCTTTGTCCGCGGCGAGGTCGCCGCGCTCGCCCCCACCACCGCGGTGGTCGAGGTCGGCGGGGTCGGCATGGCCCTCCAGTGCACCCCCGACACGCTCTCCCGGCTCCGGGTCGGCGAGCAGGCCGCGCTCGCCACGTCCCTCGTCGTCCGGGAGGACTCCCTCACCCTCTACGGCTTCGCCGACGACGACGAGCGGCAGGTGTTCGAGCTGCTCCAGACCGCCAGCGGGGTCGGCCCCCGGCTCGCCCAGGCCATGCTCGCCGTGCACCGGCCCGACGCCCTGCGGCGCGCGGTGGCCACCGGCGACGAGAAGGCGCTGACCGCCGTCCCCGGGATCGGCAAGAAGGGCGCCCAGAAGCTGCTGCTGGAGCTGAAGGACCGGCTCGGCGCCCCGCTCGGCCCGGTCGGCGCGGCCCCCGTCGCCACCGCCGAGCCCGCCTGGCGCGATCAGCTGCACGCCGCCCTGATCGGCCTGGGGTACGCGACCCGGGAGGCCGACGACGCGGTCGCCGCCGTCACCCCCCAGGCCGAGGCCGCCGGGGACCGGCCCGCGGTGGGCGCGCTGCTGAAGGCGGCGCTCCAGACCCTCAACCGCACCCGGTGACCCACCCCGGCCGAACCCCGGCCGGAGCGTCCGGGCAGGTCACCCGCCCACCACGGGACGACGACCCCATCGCGGCCCACGGCCGCCCGACGACACGAGGCACACACCCTGTGAACCGGTACGACAGCCCCGCCGACGACGACCGGGAGTACGCGCCCCCCGCCGATCCGGACCCGGCGGCCGACGGACGGCTCGTCGGCGGCGCCGCCGACGGGGAGGACCAGGCGGTCGAGGCCGCCCTGCGGCCCAAGTCGCTGGACGAGTTCGTCGGCCAGGAGCGGGTCCGCGAACAGCTCGACCTGGTGCTGACGGCCGCCAGGGCCCGGGGCGCCACCGCCGACCACGTCCTCCTGTCGGGCGCCCCCGGCCTGGGGAAGACCACCCTCTCCATGATCATCGCGGCCGAGATGCAGGCCCCCATCCGGATCACCTCGGGCCCGGCCATCCAGCACGCCGGGGATCTCGCGGCGATACTGTCGTCGCTCCAGGAGGGCGAGGTCCTCTTCCTCGACGAGATCCACCGGATGTCCCGGCCCGCCGAGGAGATGCTCTACATGGCGATGGAGGACTTCCGGGTCGACGTGATCGTCGGCAAGGGCCCCGGCGCCACCGCCATTCCGCTGGAACTGCCGCCCTTCACCCTGGTCGGCGCCACCACCCGGGCCGGACTGCTGCCGCCCCCGCTCCGGGACCGTTTCGGCTTCACCGCCCATATGGAGTTCTACGACCCCGCCGAACTGGAACGGGTCGTCCACCGTTCGGCCCAGTTGCTCGATGTCGAGATCGACACCGAAGGCGCGGCCGAGATCGCCGGGCGCTCCCGGGGCACGCCCCGGATCGCGAACCGGCTGCTGCGCCGGGTCAGGGACTACGCGCAGGTCAAGGCCGACGGCGTGATCACCCGTACGATCGCCGCCGCCGCCCTCGGGGTGTACGAGGTCGACGGCCGCGGCCTGGACCGGCTGGACCGGGCCGTGCTGGGCGCCCTGCTCAAGCTCTTCGGCGGCGGCCCGGTGGGGCTCTCCACCCTGGCGGTGGCCGTGGGGGAGGAGCGGGAGACCGTCGAGGAGGTCGCCGAGCCCTTCCTGGTCCGGGAGGGTCTGCTGGCCCGTACGCCCCGCGGCCGGATCGCCACCCCCGCGGCATGGGCGCATCTCGGGCTCACCCCGCCCGCGCAGGCACCGGGCGCAAGCGGACAACAGGGCTTGTTCGGGGCGTGACGGCGCGGATACTCCCGCTGCCAGGAACTACGGTGGGATGCTGGGCGTTGTTCCATTGCCGCGGACTCGCCTAGACTCCGCCGATGCCGCCCTTCCCAGGTCGGCGCGCCCACCCCCGTAGATAGGCCGCCTCACGCTGTGCGGTCGTGTGAAGGAAGTTTCTTCCCGTGAGTCTCCTGACCTTCCTCCCCTTCATCGTGCTCATCGGGGCCATGTTCCTGATGACCCGCTCCGCCAAGAAGAAGCAGCAGCAGGCGGCGGAGATGCGCGACTCCATGCAGCCCGGCACCGGGGTGCGGACGATCGGCGGCATGTACGCCACCGTCAAGGAGCTCCACGACGACACCGTGCTGCTCGAGGTCGCTCCCGGGGTCTACGCGGTCTACGCCAAGAACGCCATCGGCGCGGTCCTCTCGGACGAGGAGTACAACCACATCGTCCACGGTGACGAGCCCGCCGAGGAGCTTCCGGCCGTCCCGGACGACGCCTCGTCGCTGACGGAGCCCGCAGACGAGCAGGCCGAGAAGGGCGAGCAGGCCGAGCAGCCGAAGCAGGCGGCCGGGGAGAAGTCCGGGGAGAAGCCCGAGGGCAAGATCGACCTCGGCAAGAAGGCCGACGACGCCACCGGCAAGGACGCCGGTGCCGCCGAGGCCGCCTCGGACGAGCCCGAGGACGCCGCACCGTCCAAGGACGCCAAGGCCGACGGCGAGAAGTAGCCATCACCGGGACCGCCGGGCACAAGAGGGTGCCCGGCGGTCCCGTGATCGTGTTGACTTCTGCGGGGGCTGGGCCCCACTACACTTCGTGGCCGCTCCGGCGCATACCCGGCCCGGGACGGTTGGACAGGGAGAAACGAGAAGGTGGCAGCACCGAAGAGGGGCCGAAGGCCCGCGGGGGCTCAGGGGAGGCCGGTCCGCACCCTGGTCTTCATCATGATCGCCATGGCCGCGCTCGCCGGTGGCATGTTCTGGTCCGGGCACACCACGCCCCGGCTGGGCATCGACCTCGCGGGCGGTACGTCGATCACGCTGAAGGCGAAGGCGGAGCCCGGCAAGGAAAGCGCCGTCAACGAGACCAATATGAACACGGCGGTCGGCATCATCGAGCGCCGCGTCAACGGTCTCGGTGTCTCCGAAGCCGAGGTCCAGACGCAGGGCGAGTCCAATATCGTCGTCAACATCCCCAAGGGGACCGACGCCGAGGAGGCTCGTAAGCAGGTCGGTACGACCGCTCAGCTCTACTTCCGTCCGGTGCTGAACGTCGCCGCCGGTGGCCCGGCCGCGCCGCAGACCCCGCAGCCCAAGCCGAGCGGCTCCGCCTCCGCCGGTACCGGCGACAAGGGCAAGCCCGCCGGTGAGAAGGCCGACGGCGACAAGGCCGAGTCCTCCACCAAGCCCAGCGGCTCCGCCACCGCGCAGGGCCGGGCCGTCACCGACGGCCTCAAGGCGCCGTCCCCCGGCACCTCCGGCTCCCCGGACGCTTCCGGCAAGCCTGCCGACAAGCCGGCGGACAAGCACGCCGAGAAGCCCGCGGACGGACAGACCCCGGACCCGGCCGCCGCCGATCTGGAGCAGCGCTTCGCCACGCTGAACTGCGAGGACCCCAAGGCCCGCGCCGCCGTCAGCGAGAACGTGAAGCCCGAGAACACGATCGTCGCCTGCGGTAAGAACAGCGCCAAGCAGTGGGAGAAGTACATCCTCGGCCCGGCCGAGGTGGACGGCAAGGACGTCGACGAGGCCAAGGGCCAGCTGGACCCCCAGCGCGGCATGTGGATCGTCACCATGGACTTCACCAAGTCCGGCTCGAAGAAGTTCGAGAAGATCACCGGCAAGCTCTCCCAGCAGCAGCCGCCGCTGAACCAGTTCGCGATCGTGCTCGACGGTGAGGTGATGTCCGCCCCCAGCGTCGAGACCACCCTCAGCGCCAACGCCGAGATCTCCGGCAGCTTCAACCAGGAGTCCGCCCAGAACCTGGGCAACATCCTCTCCTACGGTGCCCTGCCGCTCAGCTTCGAGGAGCAGAGCGTCGACACCGTCAGCGCCGCCCTCGGCGGCGAGCAGCTGCGGGCCGGTCTGATCGCGGGCGCCATCGGCCTCGCGCTCGTCATCATCTACCTGGTGGTCTACTACCGCGGCCTGTCGCTGATCGCCATCCTCAGCCTGGGTGTCTCCGCGGTCCTCACCTACTCCCTGATGTCGCTGCTCGGCCCGGCCATCGGCTTCGCGCTGAACCTCCCGGCCGTCTGCGGTGCCATCGTGGCCATCGGTATCACCGCGGACTCGTTCATCGTCTACTTCGAACGGATAAGGGACGAGATCCGCGAGGGCCGCACCCTGCAGCCCGCCGTGGAACGCGGCTGGCCGCGCGCCCGCCGCACGATCCTCGTCTCCGACTTCGTCTCCTTCCTGGCCGCCGCGGTGCTCTTCTTCGTCACCGTCGGCAAGGTGCAGGGCTTCGCCTTCACCCTCGGCCTGACCACCCTGCTCGACGTCGTCGTGGTCTTCCTCTTCACCAAGCCGCTGATGACCGTGCTGGCGCGGACCAAGTTCTTCGGCGGCGGACACCCGTGGTCCGGGCTCGACCCGGAGCGCCTCGGCGCCAAGCCGCCGCTGCGCCGCTCCCGCCGCCTCACCGCCCCCACCGACCCGAAGGAGGCGTGAGCATGTCGCGTCTCGGCACTATCGGCGCCAGGCTCTACCGCGGCGAGATCGGCTACGACTTCGTCCGCCACCGCAAGTTCTGGTACGGCGTCTCGATCCTGATCACCATCGCGGCCATCGCCGGGGTCGCGATCCGCGGCCTCAACATGGGTATCGAGTTCAAGGGCGGTGCCGTCTTCACCACCCCGAGCACGAAGGTGTCCGTCGCCGACGCCCGCGAGTACGCGGAGGAGGCGTCCGGCCACCCCGCGATCGTCCAGAAGCTCGGCAACGACACCCTCCGGATCCAGGTCGCCCAGCTCAACACCGACCAGGCCGCCCAGGTCAAGAGCGATCTGGCCCGCGATCTGAAGATCGACGCCGACAAGCTCGGCGCCGAACTGGTCGGCCCCAGCTGGGGCAAGCAGATCGCCAACAAGGCATGGACCGGTCTGGCCATCTTCATGGTCCTCGTGGTGATCTATCTGGCGATCGCCTTCGAATGGAGAATGGCGGTCGCCGCGCTGATCGCCTTGATCCACGACCTGACCATCACCGTCGGTGTCTACGCCCTCGTCGGCTTCGAGGTCACTCCCGGTACGGTGATCGGTCTCCTCACCATCCTCGGTTACTCCCTCTACGACACCGTCGTCGTCTTCGACGGTCTCAAGGAGGGGGCGAAGGGGATCACCAAGCAGAACCGCTACACCTACAGCGAGCTGGCCAACCGCAGCCTCAACGGCACCCTGGTCCGTTCGATCAACACCACCGTCGTGGCCCTGCTCCCGGTCGCCGGCCTCCTCTTCATCGGTGGCGGCGTCCTCGGCGCGGGCATGCTCAACGACATCTCGCTCTCGCTCTTCGTCGGCCTCGCGGCCGGCGCGTACTCCTCGATCTTCATCGCGACCCCGCTGGTCGCCGACCTCAAGGAGCGCGACCCGCAGATGAAGGCCCTGCGCAAGCGGGTCCTCGCCAAGCGGGCCAAGGGCGAGACGGAGCCCGACGAGAGCGCGGCCGACGGCGGCTCCGACGGGACCGGCGCGGACGACGACCCGCGGAACGAGGATGCCGGTGACACCGCGGCGGCCAGCACGGGACCGTCCGCAGTGGTCGGACAGCGCGGCCGGGGCCGGTCGTCGGGCAGGCGGCGATGACCACCGCGCCCGGTGACGTCCGGGAGCTGCTGCTCAGCCGGATCCGCGATGTGAACGACTATCCGCAGCCCGGAGTGGTGTTCAAGGACATCACCCCGCTGCTCGCGGACCCGGCCGCCTTCACCGCCCTCACCGACGCCCTGACCGAGCTGTGCCTGCGGCACGGCGCGACCAAGGTCGTCGGCCTGGAGGCCCGGGGCTTCATCCTCGCGGCCCCGGTCGCGGTCCGGGCCGGACTGGGCTTCGTCCCGGTCCGCAAGGCGGGCAAGCTGCCGGGCGCGACGCTCTCCCAGGCGTACGACCTCGAATACGGCAGCGCCGAGATCGAGATCCACGCCGAGGACCTGCGCCCGGACGACCGGGTCATGGTCATCGACGACGTACTGGCCACCGGAGGCACGGCGGGTGCCGCGGCGGAGCTGATCCGCCGCGGCGGGGCCCGGGTCGCGGGGGTCGCCGTCCTGATGGAGCTGGGCTTCCTCGGCGGCCGTGACCGGCTGGAACCGGTACTCGGCGGTGCTCCGGTGGAGTCGCTGCTCGCCCTCTGACCGGATCCGGCGCCCACCGTGGCGCACCGTGTTCGCACCAGACCCCCGAGGCCCGGGAATGCCGGGCCTCGGGGGTCTGTTTTCGGCCTCGGGGGCATAGCATCGGCCGGGTGGATACGATGGGCTCTCCGGACCAGTCCCGGGGGACCCGGACCGCACGAGGAGCGCTCTTGCCAGACGAGGCCCGTCCCGCCACCGCACAGCCCGGCCCGAAGGCCGACCGGGCCCCGGCGGCGTCCGCCACGCCCGAGCCGACGCCCGAAGGGCGCCCCGGGCGGAACACGCCCGCCCGCGGCGGTCCGAATCCGGCCGCCCCGGGTTCGGCCGCGGTCCGCGCCGCCGCGCCCCAGACCGGGCGCCGCGGCCCCGCGCCCGCGAACCGGCCCGCGCCGCCACCCGCCTCGTCGCCCCGCTCCGGCGGCTCCTCCAACCGGGTCCGGGCCCGGCTCGCCCGGCTCGGCGTCCAGCGGTCCTCGCCGTACAACCCGGTCCTGGAGCCGCTGCTGCGGATCGTCCGGGGCAACGACCCCAAGATCGAGACCGCCACGCTCCGCCAGATCGAGAAGGCGTACCAGGTCGCCGAGCGCTGGCACCGGGGCCAGAAGCGCAAGAGCGGCGATCCGTACATCACCCATCCACTGGCCGTCACCACCATCCTGGCCGAGCTGGGGATGGACCCGGCGACCCTGATGGCCGGGCTGCTGCACGACACGGTCGAGGACACCGAGTACGGGCTCGACACCCTGCGCCGGGACTTCGGCGACCAGGTCGCCCTGCTCGTCGACGGCGTCACCAAGCTGGACAAGGTGAAGTTCGGCGAGGCCGCCCAGGCCGAGACCGTCCGCAAGATGGTCGTCGCCATGGCGAAGGACCCCCGGGTCCTGGTGATCAAGCTCGCCGACCGGCTGCACAACATGCGCACCATGCGCTATCTCAAGCGGGAGAAGCAGGAGAAGAAGGCCCGCGAGACGCTGGAGATCTACGCCCCGCTGGCCCACCGGCTGGGGATGAACACCATCAAGTGGGAGCTGGAGGACCTCGCCTTCGCGATCCTCTACCCCAAGATGTACGACGAGATCGTCCGGCTGGTCGCCGAGCGCGCCCCCAAGCGGGACGAGTACCTCGCCATAGTGACCGACGAGGTGCAGTCCGATCTGCGGGCCGCCCGGATCAAGGCGACCGTCACCGGCCGCCCCAAGCACTACTACAGCGTCTACCAGAAGATGATCGTCCGCGGCCGGGACTTCGCCGAGATCTACGACCTGGTCGGCATCCGGGTCCTGGTCGACACGGTCCGCGACTGCTACGCGGCGCTCGGTACGGTCCACGCGCGATGGAATCCGGTCCCCGGCCGGTTCAAGGACTACATCGCGATGCCGAAGTTCAATATGTACCAGTCGCTGCATACGACGGTGATCGGACCCAACGGCAAGCCCGTCGAACTCCAGATCCGTACCTTCGACATGCACCGGCGGGCGGAGTACGGCATCGCCGCCCACTGGAAGTACAAGCAGGAGGCCGTCGCCGGGGCGTCCAAGGTACGGACCGACGTACCGAAGAAGACCGGCAAGGACGACCACCTCAACGACATGGCGTGGCTGCGCCAGCTGCTGGACTGGCAGAAGGAGACCGAGGACCCCTCGGAGTTCCTGGAGTCCCTCCGGTTCGACCTCTCCCGCAACGAGGTCTTCGTCTTCACGCCCAAGGGCGACGTCATAGCGCTGCCCGCCAGCGCCACCCCCGTCGACTTCGCCTACGCCGTCCATACCGAGGTCGGCCACCGCACCATAGGGGCCCGGGTCAACGGCCGGCTCGTCCCGCTGGAGTCGACCCTCGACAACGGCGACCTCGTGGAGGTCTTCACCTCCAAAGCCGAGGGCGCCGGACCGTCCCGCGACTGGCTGGGCTTCGTCAAATCGCCCCGGGCCCGTAACAAGATCCGGGCCTGGTTCTCCAAGGAACGCCGCGACGAGGCGATCGAACAGGGCAAGGACGCGATCGTCCGGGCCATGCGGAAGCAGAACCTCCCCATCCAGCGGATCCTCACCGGGGACTCCCTGGTGACCCTCGCGCACGAGATGCGCTACCCCGACATCTCGTCGCTGTACGCGGCCATCGGCGAGGGCCATGTCGCCGCGCAGGGCGTTGTCCAGAAACTGGTCGCCGCGCTCGGCGGCGAGGAAGCCGCCAACGAGGACATCGCCGAGTCCGCGCCGCCGTCGCGCTCCAAGCGGGGCAAGCGGCGCTCCAACGCCGACCCCGGGGTCGTCGTCAAGGGCGTCGAGGACGTCTGGGTGAAGCTGGCCCGCTGCTGTACGCCGGTACCGGGCGACCCCATCATCGGCTTCGTCACCCGGGGCAGCGGCGTCTCCGTCCACCGGGCCGACTGTGTGAACGTCGACTCCCTGTCGCAGCAGCCCGAGCGGATCCTCGAAGTCGAATGGGCACCCACCCAGTCCTCGGTCTTCCTGGTCGCCATCCAGGTCGAGGCGCTGGACCGGTCCCGGCTGCTCTCCGACGTCACCCGGGTCCTGTCGGACCAGCACGTCAACATCCTGTCGGCGGCGGTCCAGACCTCCCGCGACCGGGTCGCGACCTCCCGCTTCACCTTCGAGATGGGCGACCCGAAGCACCTGGGCCACGTCCTCAAGGCGGTCCGCGGCGTGGAGGGCGTCTACGACGTCTACCGGGTCACGTCCGCGCGCCGCCCGTAGCCTCCGGCTCGGGTCCGGGGCCGTACCGCCGTAGGGGCTCGCGTCGTATGCCGCCCGCGCCCCGGCGGGCGGTTGCTCGCGCAGTTCCCCGCGCCCCCGGACGCCCTGCCCGACGCGGCACCGGGCAAGCGTGCCCCAGCAGGGCAACCACCCACCCGGGGCGAGGCGCTTCGGAAAGACCGAGGCCCCCGCCCGGGAGGGCGAGGGCCTTGAGAGGGATCGGGAGCGTCAGCCGCCGAACTCCTGGAGGCCCTTGAGGGCCTGGTCCAGGAGCGCCTGGCGGCCCTCCAGCTCCTTGGTGAGCTTGTCGGCGCGCGCGTTGTTGCCCGCCGCCCTCGCCGTGTCGATCTGGTCCCGGAGCTTGTCCACCGCGGCCTGGAGCTGGCCGGTCAGCCCCGCGGCACGCGCCCGCGCCTCGGGGTTGGTCCGGCGCCACTCGTTCTCCTCGGACTCCTGGATGGCCCGCTCCACGGCGTGCATCCGGCCCTCGATCCGGGACCGGGCGTCCCTCGGCACATGGCCGACGGCCTCCCAGCGCTCGTTGATCCCGCGGAACGCGGCCCGCGCGGCCTTGAGGTCCGTGACCGGCAGCAGCTTCTCCGCCTCGGCCGCCAGCTCCTCCTTGAGCTTCAGATTCTCCGTCTGCTCGGCGTCCCGCTCCGCGAACGCCCCACTGCGGGCGGCGAAGAAGACGTCCTGCGCGCCGCGGAAGCGGTTCCACAGATCGTCCTCGGCCTCGCGCTGCGCCCGGCCGGCCGCCTTCCAGTCGGCCATCAGCTCCCGGTAGCGGGCCGCCGTGGCTCCCCAGTCGGTCGAGTGGGAGAGCGACTCCGCCTCGGTGACCAGCTTCTCCTTGGCCTTGCGGGCGTCCTCGCGCTGGGCGTCGAGGGACGCGAAGTGCGCCTTGCGACGCTTGGAGAAGGCCGAGCGGGCGTGCGAGAAGCGGTGCCACAGCTCGTCGTCGGACTTGCGGTCGAGCCGGGGCAGGCCCTTCCAGGTGTCGACCAGGGCCCGCAGCCGCTCGCCCGCCGAGCGCCACTGCTCGCTGCGCGCCAGCTCCTCGGCCTCGGTGACCAGGTCCTCCTTGGCCTTGCGGGCCTCGTCGTGCTGCTTGGCGCGCTGGACCTTGCGCTCCTCGCGCCGCCGCTCCACGGACTCGACGAGGACGTCGAGCCGCTTGCCCAGCGCCGCCAGGTCACCCACCGCGTGGTGCTCCGACACCTGCTCCCGCAGATGGTCGATGGCGGTCTGAGCGTCCTTGGCCGACAGGTCGGTGGTCTTCACCCGCTTCTCGAGGAGACCGATCTCGACCACCAGGCCCTCGTACTTGCGCTCGAAATAGGCGAGGGCCTCCTCGGGGGTCCCGGCCTGCCACGATCCGACGACCTGCTCGCCGTCGGCTGTACGCACGTACACGGTGCCCGTCTCGTCGACACGGCCCCACGGGTCGCTGCTCACAGCGCCTCCTCCACCTGATGCCCACCGAGGGTCACCCCGGGCATCGTCCACAGTTTCCAGGGGCGAGCCGCGCCCGCCCTGCACAACGCCAATCTAGGCGACCGGTCGCCCGGCTGTCCGCACTCGGCGCCCACGCATTTCCCGGCACCGGCCGGGAGGCGGCCCCGGCGCGCGCCGGGGCCGTGAGGTCACCCCTTGCTCACGGTCACCTTCTCCACGGTGACCGCCGACTTCGGGGCGCCGTCCTTGGCGTTGCCCTCGACCCCGGCGGCGGCGACCTTCTGGACCGCCTTGAGCCCGGCCGCGTCGATCTTCCCGAACGGGGTGTACGTCGGCGGGAGCTTGGTCTCCTTGTAGACCAGGAAGAACTGGCTGCCGCCGGAGTTGGGCTGGCCCGTGTTGGCCATGGCGACCGTACCGGCCGGGAAGACCACGGTGCCGTCCGAACCGGCCTTGCCGAGGGCCGTCAGGTTCTCGTCCGGGATGTTGTAGCCGGGGCCGCCGGTGCCGTCGCCCTTGGGGTCGCCGCACTGGAGGACGAAGATGCCCTCAGTGGTCAGCCGGTGGCACTTGGTCCCGTCGAAGTACCCCTTGTCGGCGAGCGACTTGAAGGAGTTCACCGTCCGCGGGGTCTTCGCCGCGTCCATCTCGAAGGAGATCGCGCCCTGGCTGGTCTTCATCGCCAGGGTGTACTTCGCCTTGGCGTCGACCGCCATCTTCGGCTCGGGCGTCTTGGGCTCCTCCGGCGGCGCGGACGCCTGCTGCGACGGGGTGCTCTGGTCCCCGGCCACGGTCTGCTTGTCCTTCTTGTCATCGCCGTCCACGATCGACGCCGCCGCGATCGCGCCGCCGACCAGGACCATCACCACCGCGACGGAGATCGCCGCGATCTTCTGCTGCCGTCTGCGGGTCGCCGCGCGGCGCTCCTGCTGACGCTCGAACTTCTCCCGGGCGAGCTGCCGCCGCCGCTGATCGCTGCTGACCACCGAGTCCGCTCCTTCTCCGTACGCGACCCCTGGTGTCGAGGGGTTCCGCGGGTGCTGGGTTGCCGTGTCGTGCCGGACGTGCCGTGGGGTCCGTTATGTCCCACCGTACGCACGCGCCGGTGCGTCGCGCGTGCCCGTACCGTATACGGGTTGGCTGTGGGAGCAGCAGGGCCGGTAGGCTCTGACCTGTCGCGATTCCGCGTCGCCCGCACCACGCCGGACAGTCGGCCGATCACCCCATGAGGACGAACGTGCTTATTGCCGGGTTCCCCGCCGGGGCCTGGGGGACCAACTGCTATCTGGTCGCCCCCGCCGCCGGGGAGGAGTGCGTGATCATCGACCCCGGTCACCAGGCCGCCGACGGTGTCGCCGAGGCGATCGCCAAACATCGGCTGAAGCCCGTCGCCGTCGTCCTCACCCACGGCCATATCGACCATGTCGCCTCCGTGGTCCCGGTCTGCGGCGCGCACGATGTGCCCGCCTGGATCCACCCCGCCGACCGGTACATGATGAGCGACCCGGAGAAGGCCCTCGGCCGCGCGTTCGGGGCGCAGCTGATGGGCGAACTGACCGTGGGCGAGCCGTCCGACGTCCACGAGCTGACCGACGGCTCGGTACTGGACCTGGCCGGTCTGGAGCTGACCGTGTCGCACGCCCCCGGCCATACCAAGGGGTCGGTGACCTTCGGGCTGCCCGACGCCGGTGACGTACCGCCGGTGTTCTTCTCGGGCGACCTGCTCTTCGCCGGCTCCATCGGACGTACCGATCTGCCCGGTGGCGATCACGCCGAGATGCTCGAATCGCTGGCACGCGTCTGCCTGCCGCTCGACGACTCGACCGTGGTGCTCTCCGGGCACGGCCCCCAGACGACCATCGGCCGCGAGCGCGCCACCAACCCGTATCTGCGCGAGGTGGCGGCCGGCCGGGGGAGCGCCGGCGCTCCCCGACGAGGAATGTGACGAGAGAAACCGTTGTGAGTACTTTCCAGGCCCCCAAGGGCACCTACGACCTGCTGCCGCCCGCCTCCGCGACCTTCCTCGCCGTCCGCGAGGCGATCGCCGCGCCGCTGCGCGACTCGGGCTACGGCTACGTCGAGACCCCGGGCTTCGAGGACGTCGACCTGTTCGCCCGCGGAGTCGGCGAGTCCACCGACATCGTGACCAAGGAGATGTACACCCTCACCACCAAGGGCGGCAGCCGGCTCGCGCTCCGCCCCGAGGGCACCGCCTCCGTACTGCGCGCGGCGCTGGAGGCCAACCTCCACAAGCAGGGCAATCTGCCGGTCAAGCTCTGGTACTCGGGCTCGTACTACCGCTACGAGCGCCCCCAGGCCGGCCGCTACCGCCACTTCTCCCAGGTCGGGGCCGAGGCCATCGGCGCCGAGGACCCGGCGCTCGACGCCGAACTGATCATCCTGGCGGACCAGGCGTACCGCAGCCTCGGCCTGCGCCACTTCCGGATCCTGCTCAACAGCCTCGGCGACAAGGAGTGCCGCCCCGTCTACCGGGAGGCCCTCCAGAACTTCCTGCGCGGACTCGACCTCGACGACGAGACCCGGCGCCGGATCGACATCAACCCGCTGCGGGTCCTCGACGACAAGCGCGCGGACGTCCGGCGGCAGCTCACCGGCGCGCCCGTACTCGCCGACTATCTGTGCGACGCCTGCCGGGCGTACCACAAGGAGGTCCGCGAGCTGATCTCCGAGGCGGGCGTCGCCTTCGAGGACGACGACCGGCTCGTCCGCGGCCTCGACTACTACACCCGGACCACCTTCGAGTTCGTCCACGACGGGCTCGGCTCCCAGTCCGCGGTGGGCGGCGGCGGCCGTTACGACGGCCTCTCCGAGATGATCGGCGGCCCGGCGCTGCCGTCCGTCGGCTGGGCGCTCGGCGTCGACCGCACGGTCCTGGCGCTGGAGGCCGAGGGCGTCGTCCTGGACCTGCCGCCCGCCACCAGCGTCTACGCCGTCCCGCTCGGCGAGGAGGCCCGCCGGGTCCTCTTCGGCGTCGTCACCCGCCTCCGCAGGGACGGCATCGCGGCGGACTTCGCCTACGGCGGCCGGGGCCTGAAGGGCGCGATGAAGGCGGCCAACCGGAGCGGGGCGCGGTACGCGATCGTGGCCGGGGAGCGGGATCTGGCCGAGGGCCACGTCCAGCTCAAGGACATGGAGTCGGGCGAGCAGACGCCGGTCCCGGTCTCGGAGATCGCGACGGCCCTCCGCACCCGCCTGTCGCCTCCGGCGTAGGCCCACGGTCAGCCCCGGGTCGCGGCGCCCCGTACTGTCGCCCCGCCCCGGGGCCCGGCCGCGCCGCGTGGCCTGATGTTGTTCCCCGCCTGCGGCCCGGCCATGGTTGTTCGCGCAGTTCCGCCCCCTATGCCTTCGGCAATGGGGGGACCCCCAGCGCCACCTGGGTTGTCCGTCTCCTGGCCCTGGTAAGGGCAACGCCCTGGCTGGGAGTCCGCCTCCACCGCGCCACGGGCCAGGCCCAGTCGCCGGACGCCGGGCAGCGGCCGGTTCCGGGTGGCCGGGCCGCCGGGGTGTCCGGCGGCCGGTACGGGGAGCGGGTCACGGGGCGTCACCCGCGTCCGGCGCCCCGGTCGTTATGTCTTCGTGTCGGCTGTCGGCCCCGGTGTCCCGGTCGGCCTCGCCGGTGAGCCGGAGATAGACCTCCTCCAGTGTCGGCGGGACGATCCGCAGCCCCGGCACCTCACCTCCGTACCGCGCGGAGAGCGCCGTGACGGTACGGGTCGGATCCGTCGTCCACTCGGTACGCCGCCGGCCGCCCGGCCCGGTCCAGTGGACCCGGGCCCCGGCCCCGTGGCGCCGCCGCAACTCGTCCGGATCGCCCTCGGCGACCACCCGGCCCTGGGCGATCACCGCGATCCGGTCGGAGACCGCCCCGGCCTCGTCCAGGTCGTGGGTGGTGAGGACGATCGTGGTGCCCTCGGCGGCGAGCCGCCGGACCAGTTCGCGGAAGCGGTGCCGGGCCGCCGGGTCGAAGCCCGTCGTGGGTTCGTCCAGCAGCAGCAGTTCGGGGCGGCCGATCACCCCCGGCGCCAGATCGAGCCTGCGCCGCTGCCCGCCCGAGAGCGCCGCCGTCCGCCGGTCCGCGTGGTCCGCGAGGCCGACGAGCGCCAGCACGTCACGGGAGTCGCGCGGACCCGGGTAGGAGCGCGCGAAGTGGGCGACCGTCTCCCCGACCGTCAACTCGGCGGGGGCCGATTCATCCTGCCAGACGACACCGATTCGAGACCGCCAGCGACGATTTCCGGCCGCCGGGCCCCGGCCGAGTACCCGTACGTCGCCGCCGTCCCGCCGCCGCAGACCCAGCAGCACGCCGACCGTGGTGCTCTTGCCCGCGCCGTTCGGCCCGAGCAGTCCGAACACCTCGCCCCGGCGGATCCGCAGGTCCACGCCGTCGACCGCCGTGACGTCCCCGTACCGCTTACGCAGCCCCGTCACCCTCACCGCGAGTTCTGTCATGCCCTCCACCCTGGTCACGGCGGTCCGGACGCGGTACGACCTTCCGTCCATCACGCCGTCCACCGAACGACGGACACACAGCCGAGTACGGCACAATGACCCGGGCCCGAGCGGGTCCCGGAGCGAGGGGAACAGGCGATAGCGATATGGCGACAGTGGCGGTGGACGACGACGTGATCGCGGACGAGCAGACCGACGCTCCGCGCGACGGGATCGGCGGCAGCCGCTCCCTGGCCTGGCTGCTGGTGATCACGGGAGCGGCGGGACTGCTCGCCGCCTGGGTCATCACGCTCGACAAGTACAAGCTGCTGGAGGACCCGTCCTTCACCCCCGGATGCAGCCTCAACCCGGTGGTCTCCTGCGGCAACATCATGAAGAGCGACCAGGCGTCGGTCTTCGGCTTCCCCAACCCGATGCTGGGTCTGGTGGCGTACTCGATGGTGATCGCCATCGGCGTCGGAATCCTGGCGGGGGCCCGCTACAAGCGCTGGTACTGGCTCGGCCTCAACGCGGGCTGCCTGTTCGGTGTGAGCTTCTGCATGTGGCTGATGTACCAGTCGCTGTACAACATCAACTCCCTCTGCCTGTGGTGCTCCCTCGCCTGGGCCGCCACGATCGTGATGTTCTGCTACGTCACCGTGCACAACGTCCGCCACCGGATCATCAAGGTCCCCGAGGGGCTCCGCAGCGGACTGCTGGAGTTCCACTGGATGCCGCCGGTGCTCTGGATCGGGATCATCGGCATGCTGATCCTGACCCGCTGGTGGGACTTCTGGACCAGCTGAGCCGCCCGGCGCGCCCCGTGCCCGAGCCTCCGCCCCCGTACCGGCACCGGCCGGACGGGGGCGTTGTCAGTGGGCTGGCATAGGCTTTCGACCGTGGAGCCCGATCTCTTTACCGCCGCCGCCGAAGACCGCGCGGAGAAGGAGCCGACCGCCAGCCCGCTGGCCGTGCGGATGCGTCCGCGCACCCTGGACGAGGTGGTCGGCCAGCGGCATCTGCTGCGCCCCGGCTCCCCGCTGCGGCGGCTGGTCGGCGAGAGCGGCCGGGGTCCGGCCGGGGCGTCGTCGGTGATCCTCTGGGGCCCGCCGGGCATCGGGAAGACGACCCTGGCCTATGTGGTCTCGCAGGCCACCGAGAAGCGGTTCGTGGAGCTGTCGGCGATCACCGCGGGTGTCAAGGAGGTCCGGGCGGTGATCGAGGGCGCCCGCCGGGCCGCGGGCGGCTACGGCAAGGAGACCGTCCTCTTCCTCGACGAGATCCACCGCTTCTCCAAGGCGCAGCAGGACTCCCTGCTGCCCGCGGTGGAGAACCGCTGGGTGACCCTGATCGCCGCCACGACGGAGAATCCCTATTTCTCGGTGATCTCCCCGCTGCTCTCCCGCTCGCTGCTGCTGACGCTGGAGCCGCTGACCGACGACGACCTGAAGGGGCTGCTGCGGCGGGCGCTCACCGAGGAGCGGGGTCTGGGCGGCGCGGTGACCCTGCCCGGGGACGCCGAGGCGCATCTGCTGCGGGTCGCGGGCGGGGACGCGCGCCGGGCGCTGACGGCGCTGGAGGCCGCGGCGGGCGCGGCGCTGGACAAGGACGAGCCGGAGATCACCCTGGCGACGGTCGAGGAGACCGTCGACCGGGCCGCGGTCACCTACGACCGGGACGGGGACCAGCACTACGACGTGGCGAGCGCGCTGATCAAGTCCATCCGAGGTTCGGACGTGGACGCGGCGCTGCACTATCTGGCCCGCATGATCGACGCGGGGGAGGATCCGCGGTTCATCGCCCGCCGGCTGATGATCTCGGCGAGTGAGGACATCGGGCTCGCCGATCCCCAGGCCCTGCCGCTGGCGGTGGCCGCGGCCCAGGCCGTGGCCATGATCGGTTTCCCGGAGGCGGCGCTCACCCTCAGCCATGCCACGATCGCGCTGGCGCTGGCGCCCAAGTCGAACACCGCGACCACGGCGATCGGCGCGGCGCTCGCGGACGTACGCGCCGGGCACGCCGGTTCCGTACCGCCCCATCTGCGGGACGGGCACTACAAGGGGGCGGCGTCGCTCGGGCACGCCCGGGACTATGTCTATCCGCACGACGTCCCCGGCGGGATCGCCGCCCAGCAGTACGCGCCGGACGCGCTGCACGGCAAGCGGTACTACGAGCCCACGCGGTACGGCGCCGAGGCGCGGTACGCGGATGTGGTGGAGAAGGTGCGGGAGCGGCTGCGCGGCGGCTGACCGGCGCGGGAGGCCCGTCGGCCGCGCCGGGTCAGTGCGCGGCGGCCTCGAAGAGGGTGTGCATCGCCCGGCGCAGTTCGGTGATGTCGCGTACCGGCCGGGGGAAGTCGAAGCGGGCGTCGAAGCAGCGGTTGCCGGTGAAGCGGACCCGCAGTCCGAACCGGTCCAGGGCCAGCGGTACGGCCCGGGGCGCCCGGCCGTCGCCGCCGGTCCCCGTGGCCGCGGCGGCCCGGTCGCCGAGCAGCGCGCACAGCTCCTGCACCTGCTCGGTGTGGGCGGAGTGCAGATGCTGGAGCAGCTCGGCCTCGTGGACGGCCAGCGGGTCGGGACAGGCCCGGGCGAATTCGTCGGGGTCGACGGCGGCCGTGCCCCACAGATCGTCCACCCTTACCTCGCCGACCTCCAGCCGGAGCATCATGGAGCCGGCGGCGGCGACCCCGGGGGCGCAGGTCAGCCAGCCCGAGACCCAGGCCCGGCCGCGGACCCGCTGGGGGACGGCGACCGGGGCGACGTCGGTGACCTCCAGTACGGCGGAGAGTTCGTCGTCCTGGGCGTGGGTGGCGGCCCGGACGGCCGGTGAGTCGGCGGGGAAGAGCAGAAAGACCTCTCCGTCGGCGCCGACCACCCGGGCGGTGGGCATCAGCTGCTCCGGACGGGTGGTCTCCATGCCCGTGACGAGCAGCACCGCGGAGCATGTACCCTGTACGAGAGTTCGTGTGCGTTCGGCTGCTGACGGCATCCGGGCGGATTCAAGCCCGCTGGGACGCGGCTGACCATGAGCTGATCGGACCTCCGTCGCCTCGACCCCCGTAGAAGTGGGGTCGGTGTTCTTTGTGCTGTCCGCGATGCGCTTGGTGTTCCCAGGGCGAGACATGCGATCTCCTTGAGTAAGGTGAGCCTAACCTAACCTATATCGGAGGTCTGGAGAACGTGCCTAACCAGTCGCGTCCCAAGGTCAAGAAGTCCCGCGCGCTCGGTATCGCCCTGACGCCGAAGGCCGTGAAGTACTTCGAGGCCCGCCCGTACCCGCCGGGCGAGCACGGCCGTGGCCGCAAGCAGAACTCGGACTACAAGGTCCGTCTGATGGAGAAGCAGCGCCTGCGCGCGCAGTACGACATCAGCGAGCGGCAGATGGCCCGCGCCTACGACCGCGCCCGCAAGGCCGAGGGCAAGACCGGCGAGGCGCTCGTCGTCGAGCTGGAGCGTCGTCTGGACGCCCTGGTGCTCCGTTCGGGTATCGCCCGCACGATCTACCAGGCCCGTCAGATGGTCGTCCACGGCCACGTCGAGGTCAACGGCGGCAAGGTCGACAAGCCGTCCTTCCGCGTCCGTCCCGACGACGTCGTGACGATCCGCGAGCGCTCCCGCGAGAAGGCCCTGTTCCAGGTCGCCCGTGAGGGCGGCTTCGCCGCCGACGGCGAGACCCCCCGCTACCTCCAGGTGAACCTGAAGGCGCTGGCGTTCCGCCTGGACCGGGACCCGAACCGCAAGGAGATCCCGGTCATCTGCGACGAGCAGCTGGTCGTCGAGTACTACGCCCGCTGATCCACCTCGCCCGGGACCACCGGTCCCGGGCGACCGGTGCGACGCGCGCCCCGGCCCGCCCTCGTCCCGCCCGTCCGGCGGGGGAGCGGCGGGCCTTCGCGTACCGCCGCCGCGCCCGCCGTACGACTCCGTACCCTCCGTGCCCGTGTCTCCGTACGGGATCCCGGCGCGCTCCCCGTGAGAGCCCCGTCCCGCCCTGTTCCGCCCGCGCGGAATGCGGTATGGGGGGCCACCGGGATCGCGATAGGGTCGGAGGACGGGATTTTCCCCGGGAGAGCCGGGGAGAGCCCCCTCAAGACCATCCGGACGAGCAGGAAGCGGTGCGGTGTGACCGGTGGAGAGGTTGCCGGGATCCTGGTGGCCGTCTTCTGGGCGATCCTGGTCTCCTTCCTGGCCGTAGTGCTGGTGAGGCTGGCCCAGACGCTCAGGGCGACCACCCGGCTGGTGACGGAGGTGACGGAGCGGGCGGTCCCGCTGCTCTCCGAGGCGTCCGAGACCGTACGGTCCGCGCAGACCCAGCTCGACCGGGTCGACGCGATCGCCTCGGACGTCCAGGAGGTCACCTCCAACGCCTCCGCGCTCTCCTCCACCGTCGCCTCCACCTTCGGCGGCCCGCTGGTCAAGGTCGCGGCCTTCGGCTACGGCGTCCGCAAGGCGATGGGCCGGTCCGGCGGGGACGAAGCCGACGAGCCCGCGCCCCGCCGGGGCCGGTCCGCCCGCACGGTGATCGTCGGACGTACGGTGCCCACGGCGCGCGGCCGACGCGGTCGCCGGGGCGGAAAGGGCTGAGCCGACATGTTCCGCCGTGCCTTCTGGTTCTCCGCGGGTGCCGCCGCGGGCGTCTGGGCGACCAACAAGGTCCACCGCAAGATCCGGCAGCTCACCCCCGAGAGCCTCGCGGCCCAGGCCGCGAACCGGGCGGTCGACGCGGGTCACCGGCTGCGCGAGTTCGCCCTCGACGTCCGCGCCGGAATGATCCAGCGCGAGGAGGAGTTGGGGGACGCACTGGGCATCAACGCCCCGCCCGGACCCGAACTGCCCGCCCAGCGGGCCCGTCCCGCCCTCCGTGCCCCCGGCCCGGACGACGGGGGCCCCGACAACCACCCGAACCGCACCTACCACCCGTACAACCGGAATGAGGACCACTGATGGAGTCGGCTGAGATCCGCCGCCGCTGGCTGAGCTTCTTCGAGGAGCGCGGACACACCGTCGTGCCCTCCGCGTCGCTCATCGCGGACGACCCGACTCTGCTGCTGGTCAACGCGGGAATGGTGCCCTTCAAGCCGTACTTCCTCGGTGAGACCAGGCCGCCCGCCCCGCGCGCCACCAGCGTGCAGAAGTGTGTCCGCACCCCGGACATCGAAGAGGTCGGCAAGACCACCCGGCACGGCACGTTCTTCCAGATGTGCGGCAACTTCTCCTTCGGCGACTACTTCAAGGAAGGCGCCATCAAGCTCGCCTGGGAGCTGCTGACCGCGCCCCGGGACAAGGGCGGCTACGGCCTGGAGCCCGAGAAGCTGTGGATCACCGTCTACCAGGAGGACGACGAGGCCGAGCGGATCTGGCGCGACGAGGTCGGCGTGCCCGCCGAGCGCATCCAGCGCCTCGGCATGGGCCCGAACTTCTGGTCCATGGGCGTCCCCGGCCCCTGCGGCCCCTGCTCCGAGATCAACTACGACCGCGGTCCGGAGTTCGGCGAGGAGGGCGGCCCGGCCGTCAACGACGAGCGGTACGTGGAGATCTGGAACCTGGTCTTCATGCAGTACGAGCGGGGACCGGGCGAGGGCAAGGAGGACTTCCCGATCCTGGGCGAGCTGCCGTCGAAGAACATCGACACCGGCCTCGGCCTGGAGCGGCTCGCCATGATCCTCCAGGGCGTGCAGAACATGTACGAGACGGACACGCTCCGGGTCGTCATGGACAAGGCCACCGAGCTGACCGGCGTACGGTACGGCGCCGAGCACGGCTCCGACGTCTCCCTCCGGGTCGTCGCCGACCACATCCGTACCTCCGTGATGCTGATCGGTGACGGTGTCACCCCCGGCAACGAGGGCCGCGGCTACGTACTCCGCCGGATCATGCGCCGCGCCATCCGCAACATGCGGCTGATGGGCGCAACCGGGCCGGTCGTCGCCGAACTGGTCGACGTCGTGATCCGCACCATGGGGCAGCAGTACCCGGAGCTGATCACGGACCGTTCCCGGATCGAGGCCGTCGCCCTCGCCGAGGAGACCCGCTTCCTCAAGACGCTCAACGCCGGGACCAACGTCCTGGACGGCGCCGTGACGGAGGCCAAGCGGGCCGGTTCCGCCGTCCTCGCCGGGGACAAGGCGTTCCTGCTCCACGACACCTGGGGCTTCCCGATCGACCTCACCCTGGAGATGGCCGCCGAACAGGGGCTCTCCGTGGACGAGGACGGCTTCCGGCGGCTGATGAAGGAGCAGCGGGAGCGCGCCAAGGCCGACGCCCGCGCCAAGAAGACCGGCCACGCCGACCTCTCCGCCTACCGTGAGGTCGCCGACACCACCGGCTCCACCCAGTTCACCGGCTATGTGACCAACGAGGGCGAGGCCACCGTCGTCGGCCTGCTCGTCGACGGAGTGCCCTCGCCCGCCGCCGTGGAGGGCGACGAGGTCGAGGTCGTCCTCGACCGCACCCCGTTCTACGCCGAGGGCGGCGGCCAGCTCGCCGACCAGGGCCGGATCCGGCTGGACTCCGGGGCCGTGATCGAGGTCCGCGACGTCCAGCAGCCGGTCCCCGGGGTCTCCGTGCACAAGGGCTCCGTCCAGGTCGGCGAGGTCACCGTGGGCGCCTCCGCCCACGCGGCCATCGACGCCGGGCGGCGCCGGGCCATCGCCCGCGCCCACAGCGCCACCCACCTCACCCACCAGGCGCTGCGGGACGCCCTCGGCCCCACCGCCGCCCAGGCCGGTTCCGAGAACTCCCCGGGCCGCTTCCGGTTCGACTTCGGCTCCCCGGCCGCCGTCCCCGGCGCCGTCCTCACCGATGTCGAGCAGCGGATCAACGAGGTGCTCTCCCGCGAGCTGGACGTCCAGGCCGAGGTCATGAGTCTGGAGGAGGCCAAGAAGGCGGGCGCCATCGCCGAGTTCGGCGAGAAGTACGGCGAGCGGGTCCGGGTCGTCACCATCGGCGACTTCTCCAAGGAGCTGTGCGGCGGTACGCATGTCGGCAACACCGCCCAGCTCGGACTGGTGAAGCTGCTCGGCGAGTCCTCCATCGGCTCCGGCGTGCGCCGGATCGAGGCCCTGGTGGGGGTGGACGCCTACAACTTCCTCGCCAAGGAGCACACGGTCGTCGCCCAGCTCCAGGAGCTGGTCAAGGGCCGTCCCGAGGAGCTGCCGGAGAAGGTCTCCGGCATGCTGGCCAAGCTGAAGGACGCCGAGAAGGAGATCGAGCGGTTCCGCGCCGAGAAGGTGCTGGCCGCCGCCGCCGGGCTCGCCGACGGCGCCCGGGACGTCCGGGGCACCGCCCTGGTGGCCGGCCGGGTCCCGGACGGCACCTCCGCCGACGACCTGCGCAAGCTGGTCCTCGACGTCCGCGGCCGGATCCCCGGCGACCGGCCCGTCGTGGTCGCCCTCTTCACGGTGGCGAACGACCGTCCGCTGACCGTGATCGCCACCAACGAGGCGGCCCGGGAGCGCGGCCTCAAGGCCGGTGAGCTGGTTCGTACCGCCGCCAAGACGCTCGGTGGCGGCGGCGGCGGCAAGCCCGACGTCGCCCAGGGCGGCGGACAGAACCCGGACGCCGTCGAGGACGCCGTCGCCGCCGTCGAGCGACTGGTGGCCGAGGTCTCGTGAGGCGCGGACGCCGGCTGGCGATCGATGTCGGGGACGCCCGGATCGGGGTCGCCTCGTGCGACCCCGACGGGGTCCTCGCCACCCCGGTGGAGACCGTGCCGGGACGTGACGTCCCGGCCGCCCACCGGCGGCTGCGCTCCCTCGTCGGGGAGTACGAGCCCATCGAGGTCGTGGTCGGGCTGCCCCGCTCGCTCAGCGGGCGGGAGGGCCCGGCCGCGGGCAAGGCCCGGACCTTCGCCCGTGAGCTGGCCCGGGGCATCGCCCCGGTTCCGGTCCGGCTGGTCGATGAGAGAATGACCACGGTGACGGCCGGGCAGGGGCTGCGGGCGGCCGGTGTGACGGCCAAAAAGGGCCGTTCGTTCATCGACCAGGCCGCCGCCGTGGTGATTCTGCAGAACGCTCTGGAGTCCGAACGGGCGTCGGGGGCGCCCCCCGGTGAGAGCGTCGAAGGGATTGTCTGATCGCGATACGGTAACGTTCCGCGCCATCGGGCGGCTTTTCTCGAACGGCTGCCGCACCGATCAGACAGCGGGACGGAAGCCCGCCCGACTCGTGGCCCTAGGGGATCGATGACTGAGTATGGCCGGGGGCCCGGCTCCGAACCGTGGCAACCAGACGACCCTCTCTACGGCGACCAGGGCTATGGACCACAGGCCGGATCCGGCCATGATCCCTACGGCGGGCAGCCGCAGCAGCACTACCCCCAGCAGCATCAGCAGCCGGGACAGGGCTACGGCGGACAGGACCCGTACCAGCAGCAGGCGTACGACGGCGGGCAGCAGTATCCCGATCCGCTGACGAAGCAGCAGTACGCCGATCCGGCGGCACAGCAGCACTACCAGCAGCACCCCCAGGCCCAGCAGTATCCGCAGCAGCCGGACGCCGGGCAGTACCAGCAGCACCAGGATCCGCAGCACTACGACGCGAGCGGACAGCAGTACGGCGGGCAGCAGCCCGGCTACGACACCACCGGCGGGCACCCCGGAACCGGCCAGGGCGGCTGGGACCCGGCACAGCACCAGCACCAGCAGCACCACCAGCAGGCGGTCCATCAGGAGCCGCAGGCGGCCGTGGCGTACGGCCCCGGGCCCGGCGACAGCTACACCGCCAACCCGGCCGACACCTACAGCGGGCCCGTACCCGGCTACCAGGCTCAGTCCGAGGACGACCATTACGCCACCCCTGACGCCTACCCTCCGCCGCAGCCCCCCGCCCGGCGCTCCGCCGAGCCGGAGGCCGCGACGGGACCGGACGACGAACCGCCCGGCGAGGAGAAGCATCCTTTCTTCACCGGTGCCGACGACGGCGACGACCCGGCCCACCAGGACCCGCCCGGCCGGTCCGGCCGCCGCCGCGGCGGCTCCGACGGCTCCGGCGACGGCCGCGGACGGCCCAAGAAGAAGAGCCGTAACGGCTTCGCCTGTCTCGTGGTCTCCGTGGTCCTCTTCGGCGGACTCGGCCTCGTCTCCTACTTCGGCTACCAGTTCTGGCAGGGTCAGTTCGGTTCCGCCCCCGACTACAGCGGCGCCGGTTCCGGCTCCGTGGTCGTCGAGATCCCCCCGGGCGCGGGCCTCTCGGAGATCGGCCGCATCCTGAAGGAGAACGGCGTCGTCAAGAGCTCCGGCGCCTTCGTCTCCGCCGCCGACAGCAACCCCCGGGCCAAGGGCATCCAGGCCGGGGTCTACACCCTCGCCAAGCAGATGTCCGGGGCCAACGCGGTCAAGGCCATGCTCGACCCGGCCAGCAGCAGCAACATGATCGTGCCCGAGGGCAAGCGGAACGCCGAGATCTACGCGATGATCGACAAGCGGCTCCAGCTGAAGTCCGGCACGACCGCGAAGACCGCCAAGGAGCAGTCGGCCAAGCTCGGACTCCCGGCCTGGGCCAAGGGCGGCCCCGACATCATGGACCCGCTGGAGGGCTTCCTCTTCCCGGCGTCGTACCCCGCCGCCAAGGGCATGAAGCCCGAGGCAGTGCTGAAGAAGATGGTCGCCCGGGCCAACGAGGAGCACACCAAGGCCGGACTGGAGAAGAAGGCCCAGGAGCTGGGGCTGAAGAACCCCCTCCAGGTGCTGACCGTCGCCAGCCTCGTCCAGGCCGAGGGCAAGTACAAGGAGGACTTCGAGAAGGTCGCCCGGGTCGTCTACAACCGGCTGAAGCCCGACAACACCGAGACCAACGGCCTGCTCGACTTCGACTCCACCGTCAACTACGCCAAGGGCGAGAGCACCCTCGCCATCGGCAGCGTCGACAAGGTGCGGAAGTTCGTCCACCCGTACAACACCTACCGGATCGTCGGGCTGCCGCCCGGCCCGATCGGCAACCCGGGAGCCGCGGCCATCAACTCCACGTTGAACCCGGCCGAGGGCGACTGGTACTACTTCGTCTCGGTGACCGAGGACGAGACCGTCTTCTCGGAGACCAACGCCGAGCACGAGCGGGCTCGCGCGCGGTATCTGGAAGAGCAGAAGAAGAACCAGGAGTGACCACCGTGACCCCAGCGCCCACCGGCCGGAACGACGGCCGGGCGGACGGCACGGCGAAGCGGCGGGCGGCGGTCCTCGGATCGCCGATCGCCCACTCGCTCTCGCCCGCCCTGCACCGGGCCGCCTATTCGGCGCTGGGGCTCGGGGAGTGGACGTACGACCGGTTCGAGGTCGACGAGGCCGCGCTGCCCGCGTTCGTCCGCGGCCTCGACACCGACTGGGCCGGACTCTCCCTGACCATGCCGCTGAAGCGGGCGGTCATCCCGCTGCTGGACTCCATCGGCCCGGACGCCGCCTCGGTGGAGGCCGTCAATACCGTCGTCCGCGCCGAGGACGGCACCCTGACCGGCGAGAACACCGATATCCCGGGGATGGTCGCCGCCCTGCGGGAGCGCGGCGTGGAGTCCGTGCCGTCCGCCGCCGTACTCGGCGCCGGTGCCACCGCCGCCTCCGCCGTCGCCGCCCTCGCCCGGATCTGCACCGGACCCGTCACCGCCTATGTCCGCGGCCCGGCCCGCGCCGCCGAGATGCGGGGCTGGGGCGAACGGCTCGGGGTGGAGGTCCTGACCCGGGACTGGGAGCGGGCCGCCGACGCGCTGACCGCCCCGCTGGTCGTCGCCACCACCCCCGCCGGATCCGCCGACGCCTTCGCCGCCCGGGTCCCGGACCGGCCCGGCACCCTCTTCGACGTCCTCTACGACCCCTGGCCCACCCCCCTCGCGGCCCACTGGGCGGAGCGCGGCGGGGCCGTCGTCGGCGGGCTCGACCTCCTGGTCCACCAAGCCGTGCTCCAGGTGGAGCTGATGACCGGCCGCCCCGGGCCGCTGGCGGCGATGCGGGCCGCGGGCGAGGCCGCCCTGCGCGCCCGCTGAACCACCGGAACCCGCTGATCCGGGCCCGCCGGACTGTCCGGGACCCGTACGGCCCGGCTCCCGGAATCCGCGGCGAACGGCCCGTGCGGCGGGGCGCCCCGCCGCACGGACCGGACCGGCGGCACCGGCCGACCGGGCCCGCTCGCCGCCCCCGCGCCGTCCGACTGCTGGACCGGGGCGTGGACCCGTCACCGGGACGTGGGAGGATCGGGGCAGGCGGGCCGGAGCCGCGCACCCGGCCGGGCCGGCAGTTCGAGGCGCGAGCATGAGGAGCACCGTTGAGCAGGTTGCGTTGGCTGACCGCGGGGGAATCGCACGGACCCGCACTGGTGGCGACGCTGGAGGGACTTCCCGCCGGTGTCCCGGTCACCACGGAGATGGTGGCCGACCACCTCGCCCGCCGGCGCCTGGGCTACGGGCGCGGCGCGCGGATGAAGTTCGAACGCGACGAGATCACCTTCATCGGCGGCGTACGGCACGGGCTCACCCTCGGCTCCCCGGTCGCGATCATGGTCGGCAACAGTGAATGGCCCAAGTGGCAGCAGGTCATGTCGGCCGACCCCGTGGACCCCGACGAGCTGGCCGCCCTCGCCCGCAACGCCCCGCTGACCCGCCCCAGGCCCGGCCACGCCGACCTCGCGGGCATGCAGAAGTACGACCTGGACGAGGCCCGGCCCATCCTGGAGCGCGCCAGCGCCCGGGAGACCGCCGCCCGGGTCGCCCTCGGCGCCGTCGCCCGCTCCTACCTCAAGGAGACCGCGGGCATCGAGATCGTCTCCCATGTCGTGGAGTTCGGTGCCGCCAAGGCCCCCAAGGGCGTCTACCCCACCCCGGCCGACGTCGAGAAGCTCGACGCCGACCCGGTCCGCTGCCTCGACGCCGACGCGAGCAAGGCGATGGTCGCCGAGATCGACCAGGCCCACAAGGACGGCGACACCCTCGGCGGCGTCGTCGAGGTACTGGCGTACGACGTCCCGGTCGGTCTGGGCTCCCACGTCCACTGGGACCGCCGTCTCGACGCCCGGCTCGCGGGCGCGCTGATGGGCATCCAGGCCATCAAGGGCGTGGAACTCGGCGACGGCTTCGACCTGGCCCGGGTCCCCGGCTCCCAGGCCCATGACGAGATCGTCGCCACCCCCGAGGGCCTGCGCCGCACCTCCGGCCGCTCCGGCGGTACCGAGGGCGGCATGTCCACCGGCGAGCTGCTGCGGGTCCGGGCCGCGATGAAGCCCATCGCCACCGTCCCCCGGGCCCTGGCCACCGTCGACATCGCCACCGGCGAGGCCGCCGCCGCCCACCACCAGCGCTCCGACGTGGCCGCCGTCCCCGCCGCGGGAATCGTCGCCGAGGCCATGGTCGCCCTGGTCCTCGCGGACGCCGTCGCGGAGAAGTTCGGCGGTGACAACGTCTCCGAGACCCGCCGCAACGTCCGCTCCTACCTCGACCACCTGCGCATCCGGTGAACGCCCCGCTGATCGTCCTGGTCGGGCCCATGGGCTCCGGCAAGTCCACGGTGGGCGAGGTGCTCGCCCGCAGGCTCGGCGTCCCCTACCGGGACACCGACGCGGACATCGTCACCGCCGAGGGCCGTGAGATCGCCGATATCTTCGTCGAGGACGGCGAGCCCCGCTTCCGCGAACTGGAGCGGGCCGCCGTACGGGAGGCGCTCGCCGTCCACAGCGGCGTACTCGCCCTCGGCGGCGGCGCGGTCCTCGACTCCGGCAGCCGCGCCCTGCTCGCCGGACTGCCCGTGGTCTTCCTGTCGCTGGACGTGGAGGAGGCGGTCCGCAGGACCGGACTCAACCAGGCCCGGCCGCTGCTCGCGGTCAATCCGCGGCGGCAGTGGCGGGAGCTGA
Organism: Streptomyces sp. NPDC020875; assembly: GCF_040641415.1. NCBI lineage: Bacteria > Bacillati > Actinomycetota > Actinomycetes > Kitasatosporales > Streptomycetaceae > Streptomyces > Streptomyces sp. NPDC020875. Next base: position 39,883 of record NZ_JBFADP010000053.1, read on the forward strand.
TGGCGGCCCGCCTCCCCCTGTACACCGAGGTGGCGCGGGTCGAGGTGGCCACCGACGACCGCACCCCCGACGAGGTCGCCGACGCGATCATCGCCGCCCTGGAACTGAAGGACGACCCCGTATGACCGAGCAGTCAGTGACCCGGATCCCGGTCGGCGGCACCGACGGCACCGCCTCCTACGAGGTCCTGGTGGGACGGCAGCTCCTCGGCGAACTGCCCGCACTCATCGGCTCCGCCGCCCGCCGGGTCGCCGTCCTCCACCCGGAGGCGCTGGCCGGGACCGGCGAGGCGATCGCCGAGGACCTGCGCGCCGAGGGGTACGAGGTCATCGCCGTCCAGGTGCCCAACGCGGAGGAGGCCAAGACCGCCGAGGTCGCCGCCTACTGCTGGAAGGCGCTCGGCCAGAGCGGCTTCACCCGGACCGATGTGATCGTCGGCGTCGGCGGCGGCGCCACCACCGACCTCGCGGGCTTCGTCGCCGCGACCTGGCTCCGCGGCGTCCGCTGGATCGCCGTCCCCACCACCGTCCTCGGCATGGTCGACGCCGCCGTCGGCGGCAAGACCGGCATCAACACCGCCGAGGGCAAGAACCTGGTGGGCTCCTTCCACCCGCCCACCGGCGTACTGTGCGATCTGGCCGCGCTGGAGTCGCTGCCCGTCAACGACTACGTCAGCGGACTCGCCGAGATCATCAAGGCCGGCTTCATCGCCGACCCGGTCATCCTCGAACTGATCGAGGCCGACCCCGAGGCCGCCCGCACCCCCGCCGGACCGCACACCGCCGAACTGATCGAACGGTCGATCCGGGTCAAGGCGGAGGTCGTCTCCGGCGACCTCAAGGAGTCCGGCCGCCGGGAGATCCTCAACTACGGCCACACCCTCGCCCACGCCATCGAGAAGAACGAGCGGTACAAGTGGCGGCACGGTGCCGCCGTCTCCGTCGGTATGGTCTTCGCGGCCGAACTGGGGCGGCTCGCCGGCCGGCTCGACGACGCCACCGCCGACCGGCACGCCACCGTCCTCGCCTCCGTCGGCCTGCCGCTCACCTACCGCGGCGACCAGTGGCCCCGGCTGCTGGAGACCATGAAGGTCGACAAGAAGTCCCGCGGCAACCTGCTCCGCTTCATCGTCCTCGACGGCCTCGGCAAGCCCAACACCCTGGAGGGCCCCGACCCGGCGATGCTGCTCGCCGCCTACGGGGAGGTGTCGGGATGAGCCGCCGGGTCCTGGTCCTCAACGGGCCCAACCTGGGGCGGCTCGGCTCCCGGGAACCCGATGTCTACGGCACGACCTCGTACGCGGGCCTGGTCGAGACCTGCCGGGCGCTGGGCGCCGAACTCGGCCTCGACGTCGAGGTCCGGGAGACCAACGACGAGGGCGAGATGATCCGCTGGCTCCACGAGGCGGCGGACGGCGCGATCCCGGTGGTCCTCAACCCCGGGGCCTTCACCCACTACTCGTACGCGATGCGGGACGCGGCGGCCCAGAAGACGGCACCCCTGATCGAGGTGCACATCTCCAACCCGTACACCCGGGAGACCTTCCGCCACACCTCGGTCGTCGCCGCGGTCGCCACGGCCACCATCGCGGGCCTCGGCCTCGGCTCCTACCGCCTCGCCCTGCGGGCCCTCGCGGAGGAACTGCCGCTCTGACCGCGGCTCTCACGGTCCGGGGCGCGCGGCGTCCCGGACCGCCCGCGGCGATCCCGGTCCGGTAGGCGGGGGAGCCACCGGGGCCGCGGGAGGGTACGGTTCGGTGGCAGGGGCAGCGAACTGCCCGCCACAGACGCGCACGAGACGGAGTCGGACCGGATGCAGCACGCAGTGGGGGCTCCGCTGCCGCCTTCCCACCGCCCCGGGCAGCACGCCCAGCACGGCCCCGACGGGGCCCCGGCCGCACCCGGGGCGCCCGGTACCGTACCGCCGCCGCCCGGTGCCGCGCCCGTACCGGCGACCGGTCCCTCCGGGGCCGTACCCCAGGCCCCCGGCTGGACCCAGCCGGGACCGCCGCACCCCGCCGGGCCGCCGCCCCGCGACGCCACCGGCCAGGTGCAGCTCCCGCCGGTCCCGCCGCCCGGAGCGCCGGAGGGCGGTACGGGCGCCACCATGCTCGCCGTACTGCTGATCGGACCCGCCGGGGCGGGCAAGACGACCGTCGCCCGGCACTGGGCCACCCGCCGCCGGGTGCCCACCGCGCACATCAGCCTGGACGACGTCCGCGAATGGGTCTGCTCCGGCTTCGCCGACCCGCAGACCGGCTGGAACGAGAACTCGGAAGCGCAGTACCGGCTCGCCCGCCGAACCTGCGGCTTCGCCGCCCGTAACTTCCTCGCCAACGGGATCTCCTGCATCCTCGACGACGCCGTCTTCCCCGACCGCCCGGTGGTCGGCCTCGGCGGCTGGAAGCGCCATGTCGGCCCCGGCCTGCTCCCCGTCGTCCTGCTGCCCGGTCTGGAGACCGTGCTGGAACGGAACGCGGAGCGTACGGGCAACCGCAGACTGGCCGACGAGGAGGTCGCCGGGATCCACGGCCGGATGGCGGGCTGGTACGGCTCGGGTCTGCCGATCATCGACAACACCAAGTACGACGTGGAGACCACGGCACGCGTCCTGGACGAGACCCTCGCCCGCGCGATCGCCAGCCCGCCGTCCTGGTAGACCGGGGCCGCTTCGCGCCCCTCAATGCCTCCCCTGAGGGCCTTGCCTGGTCAGGGGCCTCAGGGTGGGGCGACCAAGGGCGCGGGGAACTGCGCGACAAGCCAGGGACGGGCCGCGGTCCGACGACAACGCACGGCCGCAGGGCGGAACCGCCCCCGACGCGAGCCCGCGGGCATCGCGCACCGCACCGTCGGACGCGCTGGACGCGCCGCCCGGCGCGATCGCTCGTACGCTCGGATCATGGCAGAGGTGTTCGCGGCTCGCCGCGACCGGGTGCGGGAGCGGTGCGCGGGTGACGGCGGCGGGGCGCTGATCTCCCGCCCGGCCAATGTGCGCTATCTCGCCGGTGGCGCCCCGCCGGGCGCCGTGCTGCTGATCGGGCCCGCCGAGGACGTACTGCTCTCGCCCGCCGCCCCGGCCCCCGGCACCGGCACGGCACGTCCCGACGACATGCTCCGGCTGACCGTGCTCCCCGACGACGGCGGCGATCCGGCGGTCGCCGCCGCCGGGCTGGCCCGGCTGGCGAAGGCGGAGTCCCTCGCCGTCGAGGAGCACCATCTGACCGTGGCCCGGCACCGGGCGATGCGTTCCGCCGTGCCCCGGCTGCGGCTGACCGACGTCGGGCTCGCCGTGGAGCGCCAGCGGATCGTCAAGGACGAGGAGGAGATCGCCTGTCTGCGGATCGCCGCCGAGATCACCGACCAGGCGCTGGGCGAACTGCTGGAGTCGATCCTGGTGGGGCGGACGGAGCGGCATCTCGCCCTGGAGCTGGAGCGCCGGCTGGTCGACCACGGCGCCGACGGGCCCGCCTTCCCCACCTCGGTCGCCACCGGCCCCGACTCCGGGCGGCGCGGCCACCGGCCCACCGACCGCCGGGTCGAGGAGGGCGACTTCCTCACGGTCTGTGTCGGCGCCGACTACCGGGGCTACCGCTGTGAGATCGGCCGGACCTTCGTCATCGGCACCACCCCCGCCGACTGGCAGATCGAACTGTACGACCTGGTCTTCGCCGCTCAGCGGGCCGCGCGGGAGACCCTGCGGCCGGGTATCGCCTACCGCGAGGTGGACCTGGCGGCCCGGCGGATCCTGGACGGCGCGGGCCACGGCGCCGGGCTCGCGCCGCTCACCGGGCACGGGGTGGGCCTGGAAATCGACGAGGACCCGCAGTTGACCCCGGCGGCCATGGGTAAACTGGACGCTTGCGTGCCGGTCACCGTCGAACCGGGGGTCCACCTTCCGGGCCGGGGCGGGGTCCGGATCGATGACACGCTCGTCGTACGCCAGGAGGCGGACGGCGGACCCGAGCTACTCACCATCACGACCAAGGAGCTGCTCGCGCTCTAGCGGGCGCGTACCGCGGTGGCCCCAGGTCGTCCACGTCAGTCCAGGAGATTCCGCAACCGTGGCTTCCACGAACGACCTCAAGAACGGCATGGTGCTCAAGCTCGACAACGACCAGCTGTGGTCCGTCGTCGAGTTCCAGCACGTCAAGCCCGGCAAGGGCCCGGCCTTCGTGCGCACCAAGCTCAAGAACGTGCTCTCCGGGAAGATCGTCGACAAGACGTTCAACGCCGGTGTGAAGGTCGAGACGGCCACCGTCGACCGCCGTGACATGCAGTTCTCGTACATGGACGGCGATTACTTCGTCTTCATGGACATGCAGACGTACGACCAGCTGCACATCGAGCGCAAGGCCGTCGGCGACGCCGCCAACTTCCTGATCGAGGGCTTCGAGGCCACCGTCGCCACCCACGAGGGCTCGGTGCTCTACGTGGAGCTGCCGGCCGCCGTCGAGCTGGTGATCGCCGAGACCGAGCCCGGCGTCCAGGGCGACCGCTCCACCGGTGGCACCAAGCCCGCCAAGCTGGTCACGGGCTACGAGGTCCAGGTCCCCCTCTTCATCACCACCGGTGAGAAGATCAAGGTCGACACCCGCTCCGGCGACTACCTCAGCCGGGTGAACAGCTAAGGTGTCCGCTCGCAGCAAGGCCCGTAAGCGCGCCTTCCAGATCCTCTTCGAGGCCGACCAGCGGGGTGTGCCCGCGCGTACGGTGCTCGCCGACTGGATCCGGCACGGACGGACCGACGACCGGCAGCCGCCGGTCAACGAGTACACGATGCAGCTGGTCGAGGGTTACGAGGGTTACGCGACCCGGATCGACGAGCTGATCTCGACCTACGCCACCGACTGGGACCTCGACCGGATGCCGGTGGTCGACCGGAACATCATCCGGCTCGGCGCCTATGAGCTGGTCTGGGTGGACGAGACGCCGGACGCCGTGGTGATAGACGAGGCGGTACAGCTCGCCAAGGAGTTCTCCACCGACGACTCGCCGTCGTTCGTCAACGGCCTGCTGGGCCGTTTCAAGGAGCTGAAGCCCTCCCTGCGGCGCGACGGCGCCTGAGGCGACGGACCGGCCGTTTTACGGGCCCGGGGCCCGGACCATCTCGGTCCGGGCCCCGGGCCCGTGGCATGTCCGCGGTGCTCCGCGCGGCGGCCGGATCTCTTCCCGTACGCGGGGGAGCGGCCCCCGGGCTACGGGGCGGGCCGAGCCCGTGGGCGCCCGCCTGCGCCGGTCCGCCGCAGTCCGGGCGGCCACGGCCGTACGCGTACGGGAACGGCCGCCGTACGGGCCCGTACGGCATCGGCGGCACCCGGTCGGGCGGCTCCTGGCATGGCCCCGGGAACGGCGAAGGGCGGGACACCCTTCCGGGCGTCCCGCCCCACGGCGTGACGATTCTTCGACGGCCCACCCGTTCGGCACGGGACCCGACCGGCGCGAAACGGCCTCCGGCCGCTCCGCTCAGCCCTCCTCGTGGGCGACCGCGCGACGCGCGTCCGCGTCCAGCACGCCCCAGCTGATCAGCTGCTCGGTGAGGACCGACGGCGACTGGTCGTAGATCACGGCGAGGGTGCGCAGGTCGTCCTGGCGGATCGACAGCACCTTGCCGTTGTAGTCGCCCCGCTGGGACTGGATCGTGGCCGCGTACCGCTGGAGGGGGCCCGCCTTCTCGGCCGGGACGTGCGCCAGCCGCTCCAGGTCGAGCACGAGCTTCGGCGGCGGCTCGGCGGCTCCGCCCGGCGTCGTGCCCGGCAGCAGTTCCTGCACGGGGACGCCGTAGAAGTCCGCCAGCTCGGCCAGGCGCTGGACCGTCACAGCGCGGTCGCCGCGCTCGTACGAGCCGACCACCACGGCCTTCCAGCGGCCCTGGGACTTCTCCTCCACGCCGTGGAGGGACAGGCCCTGCTGCGTACGGATGGCGCGGAGCTTGGCCCCGAGCTGCTTTGCGTATTCGCTGGACATATAGCTCCCGGGACGCTGGGACAACGTGCGGCTCCGCCGCGCTGCTGGTGACTCACTGTGAGGTTACGCAGCGTGATTCGGGGGCGTCAAGCCGAACGGGTCCAGACCGGTGGCCTGTCATGATCACAACGCGCATCGCCCCTGGTCCGGACCGGGCCCCGCGGGGTTCCCCCGAATGGCCCTGGTACGGTAGGGGACGCACTATCCGACGTCCTTTAAGGTCCGTCCCGTGAGGCGGAGAAGGAGGTCTGTTTCTCCATGTCAGCCATGGACACGAACAGCCACGCAGGCGGCGCCGACACGGCCCGCCCCGTACTGGAGGCACCCGACATAGCCCGGGTGCTGACCCGGATCGCCCACGAGATCGTCGAACGCGCCAAGGGCGCCGACGACGTGGTGCTCCTCGGCATCCCCACCCGCGGCGTCTTCCTCGCCCGCAGACTGGCCGGAAAGCTGGAGCAGATCACCGGCCGCCCCGTGCCGGTCGGCTCCCTCGACATCACCATGTACCGCGACGACCTGCGGATGCGGCCCGCCCGCGCGCTGGCCAGGACCGAGATCCCCGGCGACGGGATCGACGGCCGGCTGGTCGTCCTCGTCGACGACGTGCTCTTCTCCGGCCGCACCATCCGCGCCGCGCTCGACGCCCTCGGCGACATCGGCCGCCCCCGCGCGGTCCAGCTCGCCGTCCTGGTCGACCGGGGCCACCGCGAGCTGCCCATCCGCGCCGACTACGTGGGCAAGAACCTGCCCACGTCGCTCCGCGAGACCGTGAAGGTGCTCCTCTCCGAGGAGGACGGCCGCGACACCGTCCTGCTCGGCGTCCGCGACACCGACGCCTAGTGCTGTGACCGGAAAGGTTTGCCGTGGGCCCGCGGCGTTCGGTGCGGTGCGTCGCAAGGCGGAGGTCCACGGCTCGTACTGGACGTACTTGCGTGGTCCGACAACGCGGCGAAGTGCCGTGCCGGACGTCGCGGGCCGGTGAACCTTTCCGGTCACAGCACTAGCCCTCGCCCCGTACGCCCCCCCGAGCGGCGTCCGGGCGCCCCCGTGCGCCCCGGCACCCCGAACGCGGCGGCGTGCCCCCGTACGCCGAACGTGCCGACCCGAGCCGACCCACCGGAGCCCACCCAGATGAAGCACCACCTCATCTCGGCCGCCGATCTCACGCGGGACGACGCCGTCCTCATCCTCGACACCGCCGAGGAGATGGCCCGCGTCGCCGACCGGCCGATCAAGAAGCTGCCCACCCTCCGCGGCCGTACCGTGGTCAACCTCTTCTTCGAGGACTCGACCCGGACCCGGATCTCCTTCGAGGCCGCCGCCAAGCGGCTCTCCGCCGACGTCATCAACTTCTCCGCCAAGGGATCCTCCGTCTCCAAGGGCGAATCCCTCAAGGACACCGCCCTCACCCTGGAGGCGATGGGCGCCGACGCGGTCGTCATCCGCCACCACGCCTCCGGCGCGCCCTACCGGCTGGCCAACTCCGGCTGGATCGACGGCTCGGTCGTCAACGCCGGAGACGGCACCCACGAGCACCCCACCCAGGCCCTCCTCGACGCCTTCACCATGCGCCGCCGACTGGTCGGCCGCGACACCGGAATGGGCCGCGACCTCGCCGGACGCCGGATCACCATCGTCGGCGACGTACTGCACAGCCGGGTCGCCCGCTCCAATGTGCTGCTGCTCCACACCCTCGGCGCCCAGGTCACCCTGGTCGCCCCGCCGACCCTGGTCCCGATCGGGGTCGACAGCTGGCCCTGCGAGGTCTCCTACGACCTCGACTCCGTACTGCCCAAGTCCGACGCGGTGATGATGCTCCGGGTCCAGCGCGAGCGGATGAACGCCGCCTTCTTCCCCACCGAGCGCGAGTACGCCCGCCGCTACGGCCTGGACGGCGACCGGATGGCCCGGATGCCGGAACACTCCGTCGTGATGCACCCCGGACCGATGAACCGGGGTATGGAGATCACCGCACAGGTCGCCGACTCCGACCGCTGCACCGCCGTGGAACAGGTCGCCAACGGGGTGTCCATCCGGATGGCGGTGCTCTATCTGCTGCTCGGCGGCAACGAGTCCGCCGCCCCCGCCGCCCGTACCGAGACCGCCCGTACCGAGGAGACCAAGTAACCATGAGCAAGATCCTGATTCGCGGCGCGCGGGTACTCGGCGGGGAGCCGCAGGACGTCCTGATCGACGGCGCGACGATCAGCGCCGTCGCCGACACGATCGAGCCCGGCGACGCCACCGTCGTCGAAGCCGCCGGAAAGATCCTGCTGCCCGGTCTGGTCGACCTCCACACCCATCTGCGGGAGCCCGGCCGCGAGGACTCCGAGACCGTCCTCACCGGCACCCGCGCCGCGGCCGTCGGCGGCTACACCGCCGTCCACGCCATGGCCAACACCTTCCCCGTCGCCGACACCGCCGGCGTGGTCGAGCAGGTCTACCGGCTCGGCAAGGAGTCCGGCTACTGCGACGTACGGCCCGTCGGCGCCGTCACCGTCGGCCTGGAGGGCAAGCAGCTCGCCGAGCTGGGCGCCATGCACGACTCCGCCGCCGGGGTCACCGTCTTCTCCGACGACGGCAAGTGCGTCGACGACGCCGTGATCATGCGCCGCGCCCTGGAGTACGTGAAGGCGTTCGACGGGGTCGTCGCCCAGCACGCCCAGGAGCCCCGGCTCACCGAGGGCGCCCAGATGAACGAGGGCGTCGTCTCCGCCGAACTCGGACTCGGCGGCTGGCCCGCCGTCGCCGAGGAATCGATCATCGCCCGGGACGTCCTGCTCGCCGCGCACGTCGGCTCCCGGGTCCACATCTGCCACCTCTCCACCGCCGGATCCGTGGAGATCGTCCGCTGGGCCAAGTCCAAGGGCTGGGACGTGACCGCCGAGGTCACCCCGCACCACCTGCTCCTCACCGACGAGCTGGTCCGCAGCTACGACCCGGTCTACAAGGTCAACCCGCCGCTGCGCACCGCCAACGACGTGATGGCCCTGCGTGAGGCGCTGGCCGACGGCACCATCGACTGTGTCGCCACCGACCACGCCCCCCACCCCCACGAGGACAAGGACTGCGAGTGGGGCGCCGCGGCCATGGGCATGGTCGGTCTGGAGACCGCGCTCTCCGTCGTCCAGGAGACGATGGTCGAGACCGGACTGCTCGACTGGGCCGGGGTCGCCGACCGGATGTCCTTCCGGCCCGCCCGGATCGGCCGCCTCGAAGGACACGGCCGTCCCGTCGCCTCCGGTGAGCCCGCCAACCTGGTCCTGGTCGATCCGGCATACCGTGGGACCGTGGACCCCGCGGACTTCGCCTCCCGCAGCCGAAACACCCCCTACCGGGGCCTCGAGCTGCCGGGACGCGTCACCCACACCTTCCTGCGGGGCCGGGCAACGGTCGTCGACGGGAAGCTGACGTGACAACTCTCACCACCATCGCAGCGGGCATCGAGATCCTCGCGGCCGAAGAACGCAAATCCGCGGAGGTCACCGACTGGGCCGCCCGGATCGGCTGGGTCGTCGGACTGCTGCTCTTCGTCGCCCTGGTCTACTGGCTGATGCGCCAGGGCTGGAAGTGGCGCGGCAGCCTCCAGTCGGACCTCCCCGAGCCGTCGCCGGTGACCGGCGACGGCGGTACCCCGCTCGCCGTCCTCGAAGGCCGCTACCACGGCTCCACCACCGCCGGACAGTGGCTCGACCGGATCGTCGCCCACGGCCTGGGCGTCCGCAGCCGGGTCGAGCTGACCCTCACCGAGGCCGGACTCGATGTGGTACGCCCCGGGGCCCGCGACTTCCACATCCCCCGGGCCGCCCTGCGCGAGGCCCGCCTCGACAAGGGCATCGCCGGAAAGGTCCTCGCCGAGGGCGGACTGCTCGTCCTCACCTGGGAGCACGGCGGCACGCTGATCGACTCCGGCTTCCGCTCCGACCGGGCCGCCGAGCACAACGACTGGGTCGCCACCCTGAACAACCTGATCACCACGACGGAAGGCGCACGATGACCACCTCCACCAGGGGAGCCGCCGCACGGCGGACCACGGCTCCCGCCGTACTCGTCCTGGAGGACGGCCGCACCTTCCGCGGCCGTGCCTACGGGGCCGTGGGGGAGACCTTCGGCGAAGCGGTGTTCAACACCGGGATGACCGGATACCAGGAGACCCTGACCGACCCCTCGTACCACCGCCAGGTCGTCGTCATGACCGCCCCCCACGTCGGCAATACCGGGGTCAACGACGAGGACGACGAGTCCCGGAAGATCTGGGTCGCCGGATATGTGGTCCGCGACCCCGCCCGGACCCCCTCCAACTGGCGCTCCCGCCGCGGCCTCGACGAGGAGCTGACCGCCCAGGGCGTCGTCGGCATCAGCGGCATCGACACCCGCGCCCTCACCCGCCATCTGCGCGAGCGCGGCGCCATGCGGGTCGGCATCTTCTCCGGCGACGCCCTCGCCGACGACGCCGCCCTGCTCGCCCGGGTCAAGGAAGCCCCCCAGATGACCGGCGCCGACCTCTCCGCCGAGGTCGCCACCACCGAGACGTACGTCGTCCCCGCGGTCGGCGAGAAGCGGTTCACCGTCGCCGCCCTCGACCTCGGGATCAAGGGCATGACCCCGGCCCTGATGGCCGAACGCGGCATAGAGGTCCACGTCCTGCCCGCCACCGCCACGGTCGACGAGGTGTACGCGGTCGCCCCCGGCGGACCCGACGGAGTCTTCCTCTCCAACGGCCCCGGCGACCCCGCCACCGCCGACCTCACCGTCGTCAGGGCGGTGCTGGAGAAGAAGACCCCCCTCTTCGGGATCTGCTTCGGCAACCAGCTCCTCGGCCGCGCCCTCGGCTTCGGCACCTACAAGCTGAAGTACGGCCACCGCGGCATCAACCAGCCCGTCCAGGACCGTACGACGGGCAAGGTCGAGGTCACCGCCCACAACCACGGCTTCGCCGTCGACGCGCCCCTCGACACCGTCTCCGACACCCCCTACGGCCGGGCCGAGGTCTCCCACGTCTGTCTCAACGACGACGTGGTGGAGGGGCTGCGGCTCCTCGACCGGCCGGCCTTCAGCGTCCAGTACCACCCCGAAGCGGCAGCGGGTCCGCACGACGCCGCCTACCTGTTCGACCGCTTCGTCACCCTGATGGAGGGCCAGCGTGCCTAAGCGCACCGACATCCAGTCCGTCCTGGTCATCGGCTCGGGCCCGATCGTCATCGGCCAGGCCGCCGAGTTCGACTACTCCGGCACCCAGGCATGCCGCGTCCTCAAGGCCGAGGGCCTGCGGGTGATCCTGGTCAACTCCAACCCCGCCACGATCATGACCGACCCGGAGATCGCCGACGCCACCTACGTCGAGCCGATCACCCCCGAGTTCGTCGAGAAGATCATCGCCAAGGAGCGCCCCGACGCGCTGCTGCCCACCCTCGGCGGCCAGACGGCCCTCAACACCGCGATCTCCATGCACGAGCAGGGCGTTCTGGAGAAGTACGGCGTCGAACTCATCGGCGCCAATGTGGAAGCCATCAACAAGGGCGAGGACCGCGACCTCTTCAAGGGCGTCGTCGAGGCCGTCCGGGCCAAGACCGGCCACGGCGAGTCCGCCCGCTCGGTGATCTGCCACTCCATGGACGACGTCATCAAGGGCGTCGACACCCTCGGCGGCTACCCCGTCGTGGTCCGCCCCTCCTTCACCATGGGCGGCGCCGGCTCCGGCTTCGCCCACGACGAGGAGGAACTGCGCCGGATCGCCGGACAGGGCCTCACGCTCTCCCCGACCACCGAGGTACTCCTGGAGGAGTCCATCCTCGGCTGGAAGGAGTACGAGCTGGAGCTGATGCGCGACAAGAACGACAACGTCGTGGTCGTCTGCTCGATCGAGAACTTCGACCCGATGGGCGTCCACACCGGCGACTCCATCACCGTCGCCCCGGCGATGACCCTCACCGACCGCGAGTACCAGCGGCTCCGCGACATCGGTATCGCGATCATCCGCGAGGTCGGCGTCGACACCGGCGGCTGCAACATCCAGTTCGCCGTCGACCCCGACGACGGCCGGATCATCGTCATCGAGATGAACCCCCGGGTCTCCCGCTCCTCCGCGCTCGCCTCCAAGGCCACCGGCTTCCCGATCGCCAAGATCGCCGCCAAGCTGGCCGTCGGCTACACGCTGGACGAGATCCCCAACGACATCACCGAGCAGACCCCGGCGTCCTTCGAGCCCACCCTCGACTACGTCGTGGTCAAGGCCCCCCGGTTCGCCTTCGAGAAGTTCCCCTCCGCCGACGCCACCCTCACCACCACCATGAAGTCGGTCGGCGAGGCCATGGCCATCGGCCGCAACTTCACCGAGGCCCTCCAGAAGGCCCTGCGGTCCCTGGAGAAGAAGGGCAGCCAGTTCGACTTCGCCACCCCCGTCGCCGACCTCGGCGACAAGGCGGAGCTGCTGCGCGAGGCCGTCCGTCCCACCGACGGCCGGATCAACACCGTGATGGCCGCCATCCGCGCCGGGGCCACCCCCGGCGAGGTCTTCGACGCCACCCGGATCGACCCCTGGTTCGTCGACCAGCTCTTCCTGATCAAGGAGTACGCGGACGAACTGGCCGCCGCCGACGAGCTGACGCCCGAACTGCTGGCCGAGGCCAAGCGGCACGGCTTCTCGGACGCCCAGATCGCCGGGATCCGCGGCCTGCGCGAGGACATCGTCCGCGAGGTCCGGCACGCCCTCGGCATCCGCCCGGTCTACAAGACCGTCGACACCTGCGCCGCCGAGTTCGCCGCCCGGACCCCGTACTTCTACTCCTCGTACGACGAGGAGACCGAGGTCGCCCCGCGCGAGAAGCCCGCCGTGATCATCCTGGGCTCCGGCCCCAACCGGATCGGCCAGGGCATCGAGTTCGACTACTCCTGCGTCCACGCCTCCTTCGCGCTCAGCGACGCGGGCTACGAGACCGTGATGGTCAACTGCAACCCCGAGACCGTCTCCACCGACTACGACACCTCCGACCGGCTCTACTTCGAGCCGCTCACCCTGGAGGACGTACTGGAGATCGTGCACGCCGAGGCCCAGGCCGGACCGATCGCCGGAGTCGTCGTCCAGCTCGGCGGCCAGACTCCGCTCGGCCTCGCCCAGGCCCTCAAGGACAACGGCGTCCCCGTCGTCGGCACCTCCCCGGAGGCCATCCACGCCGCCGAGGACCGCGGCGCCTTCGGCCGGGTCCTCAAGGAGGCCGGACTCCCCGCCCCCAAGCACGGCACCGCCACCACCTTCGCCGAGGCCAAGGCCATCGCCGACGAGATCGGCTACCCGGTCCTGGTCCGCCCCAGCTACGTCCTCGGCGGACGCGGGATGGAGATCGTGTACGAGGAGGCCCGGCTGGAGTCGTACATCGCCGAGTCCACCGAGATCAGCCCCACCCGGCCGGTCCTGGTCGACCGCTTCCTCGACGACGCCATCGAGATCGACGTCGACGCCCTCTACGACGGCCACGAGCTGTACCTCGGCGGCGTCATGGAGCACATCGAGGAAGCCGGCATCCACTCCGGCGACTCCGCCTGCGCGCTGCCCCCGATCACCCTCGGCGGCTTCGACATCAAGCGGCTGCGCGCCTCCACCGAGGCCATCGCCCGCGGTGTCGGCGTCCGCGGACTGATCAACATCCAGTTCGCCATGGCCGGGGACATCCTCTACGTCCTGGAGGCCAACCCCCGGGCCTCCCGTACGGTCCCCTTCACCTCCAAGGCCACCGCCGTACCGCTGGCCAAGGCCGCCGCCCGGATCTCGCTCGGCGCCACCGTCGCCGAACTCCGCGCCGAGGGCCTGCTGCCCGCCACCGGCGACGGCGGCACCCTGCCGATGGACGCCCCGATCTCGGTCAAGGAGGCCGTGATGCCGTGGTCCCGGTTCCGGGACATCCACGGCCGCGGGGTGGACACCGTCCTCGGCCCCGAGATGCGCTCCACCGGCGAGGTCATGGGCATCGATTCCGTCTTCGGCACGGCCTACGCCAAGTCGCAGGCGGGCGCCTACGGGCCGCTGCCCACCAAGGGCCGGGCCTTCATCTCGGTCGCCAACCGCGACAAGCGTTCGATGATCTTCCCGGCCCGCGAGCTGGTCGCCCACGGCTTCGAGCTCCTCGCCACCTCCGGCACCGCCGAGGTACTCAAGCGGAACGGCCTCAACGCCACCGTCGTCCGCAAGCAGAGCGAGGGCGAGGGGCCGAACGGCGAGAAGACCATCGTCCAGCTGATCCACGACGGCGAGGTCGATCTGATCGTCAACACCCCGTACGGCACCGGGGGCCGCCTCGACGGCTACGACATCAGGACCGCGGCCGTCGCCCGCGCCGTCCCCTGCCTCACCACGGTCCAGGCCCTCGCCGCGGCCGTCCAGGGCATCGACGCGCTCAACCGCGGCGACGTCGGAGTCCGCTCCCTCCAGGAACACGCGGAACAACTGACCGCGGCGCGCGACTAGCGGATCCGACGAGGGGGACACCGACGACACGGTGTCCCCCTCCTCATGACCGCCCCAGGCCGCCCCTCCTTCAGGACCGAGGACCCCACACCCCATGTACCAGCTCTTCTTCAACCTCTTCTTCAAGCGGATGGACCCCGAGGCCGCCCACCACCTGGCCTTCCGCTGGATCCGGCTGCTGGCCCGGATCCCGGTACTGCGCACCTACGCCGCCGCCGTACTCGCCCCCCGCCACGAGGAGCTGCGCACCGAGGCCCTCGGCCTGCGGATGCACGGCCCCTTCGGACTCGCGGCGGGCTTCGACAAGAACGCCGCCGGGATCGACGGCCTGGCGATGCTCGGCTTCGACCATGTGGAGATCGGTACGGTCACCGCGCTGGCCCAGCCCGGCAACCCGAAGCAGCGGCTCTTCCGGCTGGTCGCCGACCGGGCCCTGATCAACCGGATGGGCTTCAACAACGACGGCTCCGCCGAGGTCGCCCGGCGGCTGGGGGAGCGGCGCGAGGTCTTCCGTACCGTCGTCGGCGTCAATATCGGCAAGACCAAGATCGTCCCCGAGGCGGAGGCCGTCGCCGACTACGTCACCTCCACCGAGCGGCTCGCCCGGCACGCCGACTATCTCGTGGTGAACGTCTCCTCGCCCAACACCCCCGGACTGCGGAATCTGCAGGCCACCGAGGCACTGCGGCCCCTGCTGACCGCCGTACGCGAGGCCGCCGACCGGACCGAGACCCGGCGCCGGGTCCCGCTGCTGGTCAAGATCGCCCCCGATCTGGCCGACGAGGACGTCGACGCCGTCGCCGACCTCGCGGTCGAACTCGGCCTGGACGGCATCATCGCCACCAACACCACCATCGCCCGCGAGGGCCTGCTCTCCCCGGCGGAGCTGACCGCCGAGACCGGCGGACTCTCCGGCGCCCCGCTCAAGGAGCGGTCCCTGGAGGTCCTGCGGCGGCTCTATGCCCGGGTCGGCGACCGGATCACCCTGGTCGGCGTCGGCGGTGTCGAGACCGCCGAGGACGCCTGGCAGCGGATCCTCGCCGGGGCCACCCTGGTCCAGGGCTACAGCGCCTTCGTCTACCAGGGCCCCTTCTGGAGCCGGGCGATCCACCGGGGCCTCGCGGCCCGGCTGGCGGACAGCCCGTACGCCACCCTCGCCGAGGCCGTCGGCGCCGATGTCCGTACCGCCGCCACCGGGACCACCGGGGATCAGGAGCAGGCCGCATGACCGCCGGAACCACCCCCTTCGGCGCCCGGCTGCGGGCCGCCATGGACGACCGGGGCCCCCTCTGCGTCGGGATCGACCCCCATGCGTCGCTGCTCACCGAGTGGGGACTGAACGACGACGTGGCGGGCCTGGAGCGGTTCTCCCGGACCGCGGTCGAGGCGCTCGCCGACCGGGTCGCCGTCCTCAAGCCGCAGGCCGCCTTCTACGAGCGGTTCGGCTCGCGGGGCGTCGCGGTGCTGGAGAAGACCGTCGAGGAGGCCAGGGCCGCGGGCGCGCTGGTCCTGATGGACGCCAAGCGGGGCGACATCGGCTCCACCATGGCCGCCTACGCCTCGGCCTTCCTCGACCCGGCGTCGCCGCTCTTCTCGGACGCCGTCACCGTCTCCCCGTATCTGGGCTTCGGCTCCCTGCGCCCGGCGCTGGACGCCGCCCGGGCCGCCGGTGCCGGGGTGTTCGTGCTGGCCCTGACCTCCAACCCGGAGGGGGCCGAGGTCCAGCGGGCCACCGCCGCCGACGGCCGTCCGCTGGCCCAGGTGATGCTGGACCACATGGCCGCCGAGAACGCCGGAGCCGACCCGATGGGCTCGGTCGGCGCGGTGGTCGGCGCCACCCTCGCCGACGCCGGGGTGGACTTGGCGATCAACGGCCCGCTGCTCGCCCCGGGCATCGGTGCCCAGGGCGCGACCCCGGCCGATCTGCCGCGGGTCTTCGGCGCCGCGGTCCGCCAGGTGGTGCCGAGTGTCAGCCGGGGCGTACTCCGTCAGGGTCCGGATCCGGCCGACCTGCGGGCGGCGGCGGCGCGCTACGCGGAGGAGTGCCGGGCGGCCGTCGCGGCGGTCTGACGCCCTAGGTGTATTGCCCCGGGAGGTTGTGGACGGGTGAGCGAGGTCTCGGCTGTGGGGTCTTGAATGGGCGAGGGCCTCCCGGGTTCGGTGTGGATTGCGACATCTCCACCGAACGACAGAAGGCCCTCATGCCCCACCGTAATGCACCCCTGACCGAGACCGGACGTCTTCGCCTGGCCCGGTGCGTGGTCGAGGACGGCTGGCCACTGCGGCGGGCCGCCGAACGTTTCCAGGTCTCGCCGACCACAGCTCAGCGGTGGGCCGGCCGCTATCGGGTGCTGGGCGAGGCCGGGATGGCTGACCGGTCGTCCCGCCCGCACCACAGCCCCCGCCGGACCCCGGACCGGACCGAGCGCCGGATCATCAAAGTCCGTGTCCTGCGCCGGTGGGGACCGGCCCGCATCGCCCACCTCCTGGGTCTGGTGCCCTCGACCGTCCACCGGGTCCTGACCCGCTACCGGCTGGCCCGCCTGTCCCACCTCGACCGGGCCACCGGACGGGTCATACGCCGCTACGAACGCGACCGCCCCGGCGAACTCGTCCACGTCGACATCAAGAAACTCGGCAACATCCCCGACGGCGGAGGCCACAAGGCACTGGGCCGCCAGGCCGGGCGGAAAACCCGCTCCGGGGCCGGATACAGCTACATCCACACCGCCGTCGACGACCACTCCCGCCTCGCCTACAGCGAAATCCTGCCCGACGAGAAGAAGGACACCGCCACCACCTTCTGGACCCGCGCCCACGCATACTTCACCGAGGCCGGGATCACCGTCGAACGCGTCCTGACCGACAACGGCGCCTGCTACAAATCCCACGCCTGGCGCGACACCCTGGCAGCGGCCGGGATCACCCACAAGCGAACCCGGCCCTACCGACCCCAGACCAACGGCAAAGTCGAACGCCTCAACCGCACCCTGCTCGACGAATGGGCCTACGCCCGCCCCTACCAGTCAGAAGCAGAACGCCGGGCAGCGTTCCCGCAGTGGCTCCACACCTACAATCACCACCGCGGACACACCGCACTCGCAGGCAAACCACCCACCAGCCGCGTCCCCAACCTCACAGGGCAATACACCTAGGGCGTGTTGCGAAAGTCCCGCCTGGCCCGCGACGCCCGGCACGCACACTCGCCGCGTTGTCGGAATCGCCCAAGTACGTCCAGTACGAGGGCGACCCTCCGCCTTGCGATTGCACGCACCGGACGCCGCGGGCCCCGCCCTTCGGGCGGACGGCGCCACTTTCGCAACACGCCCTCGCCCGGGGCGGCCCGCCGGTGACCGCCCCGGGCATAGATGTACTGACCAGCGGCTTTGTCGGAAGGGACGGGTGTGCCGCCCGGAAATCCCGTCCTCACATCGAGTTGACAGAAACTTGACGCAAAACCCGGTCGTTATGTCGTAAAAGTCCTGGTCGGTCGATGCTGACCAGGACTTTTCGTCTGTTCTCGCTGACTGGAGCGGTGCGGCCCGCTAGTCTCCGTCGAAGAGCGGCACGAGCACTGCGTTGCTCGTTGCTCGCCTGGTGTGGGGCGACTAGGTTCCTCACCGGTCCGTATCCGACAGTTCGACATCCGAGGTGACGTAGGCGTGGCTCTTCCGCCCCTTACCCCTGAACAGCGCGCAGCCGCGCTCGAAAAGGCCGCCGCGGCTCGCCGGGAGCGGGCCGAGGTCAAGAATCGACTCAAGCACTCCGGGGCCTCGCTCCACGAGGTCATCAAGCAGGGCCAGGAGAACGACGTCATCGGCAAGATGAAGGTCTCCGCACTGCTGGAGTCCCTGCCCGGCGTCGGCAAGGTCCGCGCCAAGCAGATCATGGAGCGGCTCGGCATCTCCGAGAGCCGCCGGGTGCGCGGCCTCGGTTCCAACCAGATCGCGTCCCTGGAGCGCGAGTTCGGCGGCGGCCCCGCCTGATCGTCTCCCGGTGTCCGGGGCGGCGGTCCCGGGCACCCCGGAGAACCGGGATAATCGCTGCATGGCAGCAGAGGTACGTCCGCGGCTGACCGTGCTCTCCGGCCCCTCGGGGGTCGGCAAGAGCACGGTCGTCGCGCATATGCGCAAGGTCCACCCCGAGGTCTGGCTCTCGGTGTCGGCCACCACCAGAAAGCCCCGCCCCGGCGAGCGTCACGGCGTCCAGTACTTCTTCGTCTCCGACGACGAATTCGACAAGCTGATCGCCAATGGCGAGCTGCTGGAGTGGGCGACCTTCGCGGGCAACCGGTACGGCACCCCGCGCGGGGCCGTACTGGACCGCCTGGAGGCGGGTGAGCCCGTCCTCCTGGAGATCGACCTCCAGGGCGCCCGGCAGGTCAAGGAGTCCATGGCGGACTCCCGGCTGGTCTTCCTGGCCCCGCCGAGCTGGGACGAGCTGGTCCGCAGGCTCACCGGCCGGGGCACCGAGTCGGCCGAAGTGATCGAGGAGCGGCTGGCCGCCGCCCGGGTCGAGCTGGCCGCCGAGTCCGAGTTCGACACGACCCTGGTCAACACCTCCGTCGAGGACGTGGCGCGTGAGCTGCTAGCCTTGATGGCGGTGTCTTCCGACAAGTGATCGCCTCCCGCGATTCCCGTCGGACCCGGCAAACGGCCGCGGTCACCCGCGACCCCGCCGCACACCACATGTTTTCTGTTTGTCTCCGGTTTTATCCCTCTTTCGGAAGGTAGAGCGTGTCCTCTTCCATCACTGCGCCCGAGGGCATCATCAACCCGCCGATCGACGAGCTGCTCGAGGCCACGGACTCGAAGTACAGCCTCGTGATCTACGCGGCCAAGCGGGCGCGTCAGATCAACGCGTACTACTCGCAGCTCGGTGAGGGCCTGCTCGAGTACGTCGGCCCGCTCGTCGACACCCACGTCCACGAGAAGCCCCTCTCGATCGCGCTGCGCGAGATCAACGCGGGTCTGCTGACCTCCGAGGCGGTCGAGGGCGCGACCAACTGACGCGACCCACCGCATCACCCGACCGGCCTCGCCGGCCGGACGCGACATCCATCACCGGGCCCGGCGGGAACACCGCCGGGCCCGTGGTGTGTCATAGGGAGTGCCGCGGGGCGTGGAGAGCCGGGCGCGTCGCGGCAGTGACAGCCGAGAGTGGGGAGAGGCAATGGCCGAGCCGGGTGCGCCGGAGAGTCCGGGAGCGTCGCGGAAGCCGCGAGTCGTCCTGGGGGTCAGCGGGGGCATCGCCGCCTACAAGGCGTGTGAGCTGCTCCGCAGACTCACCGAGTCGGGCCACGACGTCCGGGTCGTGCCCACCGCCTCCGCCCTGGAATTCGTCGGCGCCCCCACCTGGGCCGCCCTCTCGGGCCATCCGGTCTCCACCGAGGTGTGGACCGATGTCCACGAGGTGCCGCACGTACGGATCGGACAGCGCGCCGACCTGGTCGTCGTCGCCCCCGCCACCGCCGACCTGCTGGCCAAGGCCGCCCACGGCCTCGCCGGTGATCTGCTGACGAACACCCTGCTCACCGCCCGCTGTCCGGTGGTCTTCGTGCCCGCCATGCATACCGAGATGTGGGAGCACCCGGCGACCCGGGAGAACGTGGCCGTGCTCCGCCGCCGGGGCGCCGTCGTCGTGGAGCCCGCCGTCGGCCGGCTCACCGGCGTCGACACCGGCAAGGGCCGGCTGCCCGACCCGGGGGAGATCTTCGAACTCTGCCGCCGGGTACTCGCCCGGGGCACCGCCGAACCCGATCTGGCCGGCCGCCATGTGGTGATCAGCGCCGGAGGCACCAGGGAGCCGCTCGACCCGGTGCGCTTCCTGGGCAACCGCTCCTCCGGCAAGCAGGGGTACGCGCTGGCGCGCACGGCCGCGGCCCGGGGCGCCCGGGTGACCCTGGTCGCCGCGAACACCGCCCTGGCCGACCCGGCGGGCGTCGACGTCGTGCCCGTCGGCACGGCCCGGGAGCTGCGGGAGGCCGTACTGGCCGCCGCGTCCGACGCCGACGCCGTCGTGATGGCCGCCGCGGTGGCCGACTTCCGACCCGCCGACTACGCCACCGGCAAGATCAAGAAGAAGGACGGCGAGGGGCCCGCGCCGGTCGCCCTCGTCCGCAACCCCGACGTCCTCGCCGAGCTGTCCGCCGAACGGCCCCGGGCCGGTCAGGTGATCGTCGGCTTCGCCGCCGAGACCGACGACGTCCTCGCCAACGGACGCGAGAAACTCCGCCGCAAGGGTTGCGACCTGCTGGTCGTCAATGAGGTCGGGGAGCGCAGAACTTTCGGCTCCGAGCAGAACGAGGCCGTGGTCCTGGCCGCCGACGGCGCGGAGACCCCCGTTCCGTACGGCCCCAAGGAGACCCTGGCCGATGTGGTGTGGGACCTGGTGGTGCCCCGCCTGGACGGCGATCCACGCGGCTGAGCAGACGGACCGGCCCCCGGCAACCCCTGCGACACGCGCTGAAGAGGGGGCGCCGAGCCCCTATTTTCAGCCGTTCATCACCGCCGCCGAAGACATCTCCGCAGCTCAGAGATCAACCACCCCGCTCTCACGAATCGGGACGGGGTGGACCGGCGGTGGACGGTGCCGGATAAACTGGTCCGCGGAACGTCGCGGGGCGCAGCCCCCTGCCGGTCCACCAATGATCAGCCAGCAGCCGCTGCAACCCCAGGGAGCGATGTGTCCCGCCGTCTTTTCACCTCGGAGTCCGTGACCGAAGGTCACCCCGACAAGATCGCCGATCAGATCAGCGACACCATTCTCGACGCCCTCCTCACGGAGGACCCGACGTCCCGCGTCGCCGTCGAGACCCTGATCACCACCGGCCTGGTGCACGTCGCAGGCGAAGTCACGACCAAGGCGTACGCCGACATCCCGACGCTGGTCCGGAACAAGATCCTGGAGATCGGCTACGACTCCTCGAAGAAGGGCTTCGACGGCGCGTCCTGCGGAGTGTCGATCTCCATCGGCGCCCAGTCCCCGGACATCGCCCAGGGCGTCGACGAGGCGTACGAGAAGCGGGTCGGGGGCACCGACGGCGACGACGACCTCGACAAGCAGGGCGCGGGCGACCAGGGCCTGATGTTCGGCTACGCCTGCGACGAGACGCCCGAGCTGATGCCGCTGCCGATCCACCTGGCGCACCGGCTCTCCCGCAGGCTCTCCGAGGTCCGCAAGAACGGCACCATCCCCTACCTGCGGCCCGACGGCAAGACCCAGGTCACCATCGAGTACGACGGCGACAAGGCCGTCCGCCTCGACACGGTCGTGGTCTCCTCGCAGCACGCCTCCGACATCGACCTCGACTCGCTGCTCGCACCCGACATCCGCGAGTTCGTCGTCGAGCACGTGCTGAAGCAGCTCGTCGAGGACGGCATCAAGCTGGACACCGACGGCTACCGGCTGCTGGTCAACCCCACCGGACGGTTCGAGATCGGCGGCCCCATGGGCGACGCCGGACTCACCGGCCGCAAGATCATCATCGACACCTACGGCGGCATGGCCCGCCATGGCGGCGGCGCCTTCTCCGGCAAGGACCCGTCCAAGGTCGACCGCTCGGCCGCCTACGCCATGCGCTGGGTCGCCAAGAACGTGGTCGCCGCCGGGCTCGCGGCGCGCTGCGAGGTACAGGTCGCGTACGCCATCGGCAAGGCGGAGCCCGTCGGTCTCTTCGTGGAGACCTTCGGCACGGCGACCGTCGAGGTCGAGAAGATCGAACAGGCCATCTCGGCGGTCTTCGACCTGCGCCCCGCGGCGATCATCCGCGACCTGGATCTGCTGCGGCCGATCTACGGCCAGACGGCGGCGTACGGGCACTTCGGCCGTGAGCTGCCGGACTTCACCTGGGAGCGGACGGACCGCACGGCCGCGCTCCGCGAGGCCGCGGGCCTCTGATCTCCCCGCACCCCATGCCCCCGCCGCCCCTCGCAGGGCGGCGGGGCCATGCGCTTTTCGGGCGCTGCCGCGGGCGCCCCGTCTGTGGTCACCCCCTGCGTCTGGCGCTCCCGGGCCCGCCCTGCCGCGTGACGTTGTTCGCGGTCCGCACCCCGCCTGTGGTTGTTCGCGCAGTTCCGCCCCCTATGCCTTTGGCGCTGGGGACCCCCAGCGCCTTGGCTCTCCGGGTTGCCGCCCCGAGTACCCGGGCCCGCCCGGCGGCCTGATGTTGTCCGCGGCCTGCGGACCGCGGGTGGCTTGTCGCGCAGTTCCCCGCGCCCCTAAATGCTCTCCCGCTCCTTGGCCCTGAAAATGGGACCCGTCTCACCACGAGGGGGATGAGGAGGGCAACC